>JBBQHQ010000056.1:0-15227 GCA_038324115.1 Gaiellales bacterium | reverse complement strand
GTTCGAGGGCTGCCCAGTTCGTTCGCCAATGACCGGACATCGGAACGAGCTTCTGAGCAGGGGAAACGTGGTAAGAAGGACGACGAGGGGAAGGGGCGGTTCTAAGAAGTCGGAGACCCGCATGGCGGCTGGTGATCTGAGACCCGCCTGAACACTTAGCTACAGGTGTTCAGAGGCGATGCGGATGACGAGCCGGGGAGCGAAAGACCCCCTAAGTGGCGGGTCAGTGGCCGGGGCCAGTCGAGACTTCTATCTCGACGGGCTGGCCAGTGAGGGCCGCGATGACGGCGTAGTCGTTATCGAACGCCCAGAGAACGACGTCATCCTCTTGCTCGGCAGTCGCTGCGATCAGGAAGTCGATAGCTGGACGGCGATGACCGCCATTGGACTGGGCGGCTAGTTGGCGTTGAACGTCTATCGCCCTCCAGCCTGCGTTCTCCGTAAGAGTGAGCCAGTCCAGCGGGTCGAGCAGGGTCTTGAACTGTTGCTCATACTTTTTGCTTGTGTCGGGGCGGTGCATCAGTTCGAGCGCCACAGGCACGCAGGTCACGACCTCGCCCGCGGAGATGCGCTGGGCGAGCTTTGTCTTGATGTCTGGCCGCTGGGGCTTGGTCGCCCACGCCCAGATGGACGTGTCGGCCAGGTAACGAGGCACTCAGTCCTCAATCCTGGCGCGACGAAGCGCGGTCAGCTCCTCCGGATCGACGATGTCGAAAGCACCCTGCTCGATCAGTGCCGCCGCGCGCGCTAGAGCTGCGCGCCGAGTGACATCGCGCAGAGCCTTATTGACGGTGTCGCGGATGGTGCCGGTGCCAAGAACCTCCTTGGCAGCGTTCAGCTCCGTCATATCGATCTCCACGGTCGTTCGTTGAACGACGTGCTCTTCTGTTGCTGTTGCTCGTCCCATGTCCGCACTATAACCAGGTTTGCAGTCAAATATGTCTATCTACTCCCAATCTTTACATATTAAGCAGATCAAGATATGTGCCTCATTGAAATGAAATGTATGCATAGCGTCATGAACCGCAGCCATCACGGCCGCTCCCATCCGCCCGTCCGGCCACCGATAGTCCGCCTCCAGCTCGCCGATCGTGCCGAGACTCGCCGTGAGCCGCGCGAGGGCCTTGGTCGCTTCAAGCAGGAGAAGCGCGGCGTCCTCTGCGCACCCGATCACCGGGCGCGGCACACCTTCGCAGCCGACCTGCGCCGGGTTGCCGACCTCGGCGCGGCGTCGCGGGCGCTCGGGCACTCCGACCTCTCGACCACCGCCTCGATCTACGGGCACTACGACCTCAGCGACCTGGAGCGGGCGATGGAGGCGCTGGCGCGCTCGCGGCGGGAAGGCGAAGAGCCGACCGACTGAAAGTGTTTCAATCGACCGGCTCCGAGAACCGCTTGGTTGAGCCAATGATGGAGGCGGCGGGAATCGAACCCGCGTCCGCGGACGCACCGGACAGAACATCTACAAGCGTAGTCTGCGCTTTGGTTTCGCCCGGCGGCCGGTTCGCAGACGACCTACCGACGGACTAGCCACTCCTGCAAACGTCGCGCCTCGGGCGAGTGGCTCTCCCTCGGTGCCTAGCTCGATTGTTGGCGCCGGATCCCTGGCCTCGAGCGAACCCGGGCCGGCGTCGCCGATTCCTAGTTACCTAGGCAGCGAGTGCGAGGTCATTCTTCGCATTTGTTTCGTTTCCCGGTGGATTTACGAGGCCGACCGGGGACCTCGGCTTGCAGCTCTGCCGGAGAACCGACCACGTCGAAACCAGGTCGCCCCCGTATGTGTGTTGCCCCCATTCTAGCCGTGATTCGAGCCTGGGGACGCGAGCGCGGTACGAACCGCCTGGAGCAGGACGTGAGGGAGGAACGGCTTCTCCAGGAACTCCGCGCCGTCGGGCTGCTCCACCTCCACGTGCCCGGACATGTACATGACCGTCACCTCCGGCCGCAGGGCTCGCAGCCGCTCAGCCAAGTCGTAGCCGTTCATCCGGGGCATCACGACATCGGTCAGCACGAGGGAGATGTCGTCGTGCGCGCGGAAGAGCTGCTCTGCCTCGTCGGCGTTGCTCGCCTGGTGACAGGTGAAGCCGTCACGCGCGAGGATCGTCGAGACGAGGTGCCGGAGCTGCTCCTCGTCCTCCACGACGAGCACCGTCCTGCGGTCAGCGTCCACCCGACTCGCGAGCGGCAGCCGGACCGAGACGCGGGTGCCGCGGCCGAGCACGGAATCGAGCTCGATCGAGCCGCCCGCCTGGGTGACGAGCCCGTAGACCGTCGCGAGGCCGAGCCCCGTGCCCGCCTGCGGACCTTTGGTCGTGAAGTAGGGCTCGAACGCGCGCTCCGCGGTCCTCGCGTCCATCCCCGTGCCGTCGTCCTCGACCTCGAGCAACACCGCGTCGTCCTGGGTACGAGTGCTGACGCGGATCCTGCCCCGCTCGGCGGTCGCGTCCCGGGCGTTCAGGATCAGGTTGACAACGATCCGTTCGATCGCCTCCCCGTCGAACGGGGCGAGCGGCAGACCCTTCTCAAGCTCGACGTCGATCTCGTGGCCCACCCCGAGCGCCCCGCGGAGCAGGTCGACCGCCGCCGTCACACCGGTGTTCAGATCGTGCGGGGCATTCCGGGACGGCTGCCGGCCGGAGAAGGCAAGCAGCTTCGATGCCATCTCGGTCGCCCGCTGCGCCGCGACGTCGATCTGCGCGAGGTCGTGCCCCGCCTCCGGTCGGTCGAGCCGGATCAGCTCGGAGTGGCCGAGGATCACCGTCATCAGGTTGTTGACGTCGTGCGCGACGCCGCCGGCGACCCGCCCGATCGCGTCGTACTTCTCCACGTTCCGAACCTGAGCCTCGAGTCCGCGCTCGCTCGTGATATCCCGGCAGATCGCGAGCATCGCCCACGGCCGCCCGTCCTCGTCGAGAAGCGGGGCCGTCGCGGCGTCGAGCACGATCCACGCACCGTCCTTGCGCCGGCGCCGCACGGTCACGTGGCTCTGACGCGTGGGATGTGCGATCAGCTCCGCCTGCTCGTCGTCGGCGGTCGGCAGTGGACGCCCGAGCAGCTCCTCGGCCGTCCAGCCAAAGGTCGCTTCTGCGCCTTCGTTCCACATCCGCACCGTCCCGTCCAGCTCGACGACGACGATCCCGAGCGGCGCCGACTCGACCACGGCCTCGAGCAGATCCCCCGCCGCGCGGGCGCCTCCCTCGGCGCGCAGCGTCAGGCGGATCGCGTTCCTCGTGAGGACATAGAGGAGAACAGCGGTCGCGAGGACGAAGGCGATGCCCTTCGTCGTCTGGACGGCGCTGAGTGCTTCCTTCGACACGAGCCGCTCGACGATGCGGTCGGAGAAGGCGATCCAGAGAACCGCGACGAGGAAGTAGAGGCCGGCGACCCTGGCAGCCTGGACATGCGCCGGATCGCGGCGGTCGAGCACGATGCCAAGAGTCTACGTGCTCATCGTCTCGATCTCAGTGCCCGCTCCATCTGCCGCTTTGCGTCCTTCGCGGCGAGGTCGCGCCGCTTGTCGATCCGCTCCTTGCCCCGGGCGAGCGCGATCTCGAGCTTGATCTTCCCGTCCTTGAAGTACAGCCGCGTCGGCACGAGGGTCAGCCCCTTCTCCTTCACCTTGCCGATCAGCGTCGAGATCTCGTGCCGCTTCAGGAGCAGCTTCCGGTCGCGCGTCGGATCGTGGTTCTGGATCCCGGCCTGCTTGTAGATCGAGATCTCGGCCCCCACGAGCCAGACCTCGGCGTCGCGCACGTCCGCGTACGCCTGCCCGAGCGTGACCCGCCCCTCGCGCAGCGACTTGACCTCGCTGCCCGTGAGGACGACGCCGGCCTCGTAGCGGTCGAGCAGTTCGTAGTCGTGCCGAGCCCGCCGGTTCTCGGCGATCAGCTTGGTTCCGATCGGTCTGGCCATCGGAGGATTGTAGGTAGCGTCCCGAACCGTGACCGCCGAGACCGCCCTCGCCTTCATCGCCTCCTCCTACGGGATCCTGATGGCGATCTCGCCCGCGCTCCAGATCCGGAAGATCCTCCAGCACCGCAGCTCGCACGGCGTCTCCGCGAGCTACCAGGCCGTGCTCTTCGTCGGCTTCGTGCTCTGGCTCGCCTACGGGGTCGCGAGCGACAACTGGGCGATCATCGTCCCGAACACGGTCGCGATGTTCGTCTCGGCCGTGACGATCGTGATCACACGCAAGTTCCGGCTCGCCCCCGGCTTAGCGCCGGGATCCTGAGAAGCAGCGGTCGCACATGGGAAACCAGGGCGCGCAGCTCTGGCCGCAGGAGCGGCAGCGGCCGACGGTCGGGGTGCGGACCTCGGCGGCGAGCCGGGCGCTGACGCGCTCGGACGCGGCCAGCTCGAGCGCGGCGGCCTTCTCGATCGTGACTCCGCCGACGTCCGGGTACTGGAGCGCGAACCAGCGGAGAATGCTCGCTGTGCGGGCGGCCTGCTCCGCGTCCTCGAGTGAGGAGTCGCGGAGGCGGCCCGCGTCGAGCAGGTACTGGAGCACGGGCCGCTGGGCCCGGTCGCCCGCGAGCGCGAGCGCGAGCGTGGCCAACAGCTCGAGATTGTCCTCGTCCACGGGCGCGTTCACGAGCTTCCACGTCTGCTCGACGGCGAGCTTGCGGCCGCGCTCGCGCAACCGCCGCTGGACGGCGTCGAGGCGGTTCAGGAGCGGGCCGATCGACTCGACCGAGAGCCACCCCTCGGCGGCCCACTGGCGATGCGCGGCGATGCTCCACGCGCGGAGCGCGGCGGGAAGCTGGACGGGGCTCTCGATCGGGAGATCCTCGAGCCGGGGCCGGATCCGGGCCTCCTCGACGACGCGGTAGCCGAAGTGGCCCGGGGCGATCTCCACGTGCGGGACGAGCGCCGCCTGGACGATGTCGGGATCGGCGTTCGCCCAGACGATTCCGGTGAGCACCCCGACGTGGCCCCGCTCGACGAGGCCGAAGCGGCCCGCGCGGCCCGCGATCTGGGCGATCTCCCAGGGATGGAGCTCGCGCCGTTCCTGGCCGTCGAACTTGTTCGTCTCGGCGAAGAGGAGCGTCTCGCAGGGCAGGTTGACGCCGTGGCCGAGCACGTCCGTGGAAGCGCAGAAGTCGGCCTGGCCGTTCAGGAATCGGTCGATCTCGACCCGGCGTGACGCGAGCGGCATCGCACCGTAGAGGACGGCGACGCGGCCCGGGTGGCGCCTGTTCAGCTCCCCCGCGAGCGCAAGGACGGCGCGGCGGCTGAAGGCGACGACAACGGTGCCCGGTGTCAGCGCCGTGAAGGCCACCTCTCCCTTCCAGTCGAGCGGCGCCTTCCGCTCGAAGAAGAGGATCTCGGCCTCCGGGAAGGCGTTCTGAACGAGCGGGAGCGCCTCGACGGCGCCGAGGAGGAGGATGTGGCGGTACTCGCCCGCGAGCAGCAGGCGCGTCCACGCGGATCCGCGCTCCTCGTCGTCGGCCCACTGGAGCTCGTCGAGGACGAGCACCTCGCCGCGGAGCGGGGCCATCTCGGCGGTGCAGCAGATGATCGGCGCGCCCTCGTTGATCCGCTCCTCGCCGGTGACGAGGCCGACCTTCTCCTCCCCCAGCTCGGCGACGAGCCGGCGGTGCGCCTCCTGCGCGAGCATCCGGAGCGGCGCGGCGAAGACGCCGCGGCCTGCCGTCTTCAGGTACTCGAGCGCGGCGTAGGTCTTGCCGGAGTTCGTCGGCCCGAGGTGGGCGACGACCGACTCGGGCTCGAATGAGCGGGTCGGGAGCCGGATCTCTGGCTCGGCCAGCCGCGTGATGTGCCGGTCCTGCTTCGCGCGGCGTGCTGCGCGGCTCGGCCGCTTGCTGCGGCCCCGGTGCTCCTTCCTGGCCGCCATTCCCTCTAACGCTACCTACTCCCGACCGCGGCTCCTGGTCGGCCGGGGGTGCGGCTAGACGTCGAGGAAGCGGCGGATCGTCAGGCCGGAGCCCAGGACGCCGATGGTGAGGCCGACGCCGATCACGATCAGCGCGTTCAGGCCGAACGCGAGCGACTGGACGCCCGAGGACGAGTCGATCTGCCCCAGGATCTGGGGCAGGACGAGCTCCTTGCCGATCAGTAACAGGAGCACCGCGAGGATCGAGCCTGCCAGCCCGCAGATCAGCCCCTCGAGCATGAACGGGCCGCGCACGAACCAGTTCGTCGCCCCGACGAGCTTCATCACCTCGATCTCCCGCCGGCGCGAGAAGATCGAGAGCCGGATCGTGTTCGCGATCAGGAGCGCCGAGGAGACGAGCAGGACGACGGTGGCGATCCCGAACGCGGTCGACATGATCTTCGCCGCCTGGAGCACGCGCGCCGAGACCTCCTCGCCGTCCTTCACCTTCTCCACCCCTGGTGGGAGAGCGGGGCTGCTCAGGTTCGTGGCGATCTGCTTGATGTTCGCGCCGTCGACCGCCTTCACCTCGAAGGCGTCGGGCAGCGGATTCGAGGTCAGGCCCGCGACGATCTCGGGCGTCCGCTTGCGCATCCGGTCGAGCGCCTCCTTCTTGGAGACGAAGACCACCTCCTTGACGAGCGGATCGGCGTCGAGCTGCTTGCGCACGAAGTTGATCTGCTCGAGCGACGCGGGCTGCTTGCACGAGACCTCGGTGCAGAAGTAGACCTTGACGAGCAGCTTGTCCTTCGTGTTGTCGCTGAAGGCGAGCATCCACGAGCCCAGCGCGACGAACAGGCCGAGCAGGAACATCCCGATCAGCACGGTCATCGTCGCCGCCACCGTCGTCGAGGTGTTCGCGAGCAGCGAGCGGACGGACTCGGAGACGAGCAGGCGGAACCTCATTCGCTCTCGTAGCCTCCGCGGCGCTCGTCGCGTGCCAGCCGCCCGTCCTCGAGCGCGATCACGCGGCGGCGCATCTTGTCCACCATCTCGCGGTCGTGGGTGACCATCAGGATCGTCGTGCCCGCGCGGTTGATCCGGTAGAGCAGCTGCATGATCCCGACGGAGGTGTCCGGGTCGAGGTTCCCCGTCGGCTCGTCACAGATCAGGAGTGGCGGGTGGTTGACGACGGCGCGCGCGATCGAGACGCGCTGCTGCTCGCCGCCCGAGAGCTCGTCCGGGAGCGACTCGCTCCGCTCGGAGAGGCCGACGAGCGAGAGCACCTCGGGCACCTTGCGCCGGATGCTCAGCTTGCTCTCGCCCTGCACCTTGAGTGCGTAGGCGACGTTCTCGGCCGCAGTCCGGTTCGGGAGCAGCTTGAAGTCCTGGAAGACGCAGCCCACATTGCGCCGAAGCAGCGGCACCTTCGAGCCCTTCAGGCGCGAGAGGTCGCGCCCACCGACGAGGATCCGGCCGGAGTTCGGTTCCATCTCCTTGAGCAGGAGACGGATCATCGTCGACTTGCCCGAGCCGGAAGCGCCGACGACGAAGACGAACTCGCCCTTGTCGATCACGAACGAGACCTCGTTCAGCGCGACGACGTTCGGCTCGTAGATCTTTGTCACGTTCTCGAAGACGATCATCGTCCCCGAGCCCTGCGCCCCCGCCAGAGGGCCGCCCGGATCCGGCGCAAACGTCGCCATCCCGCTGGCGCCGTTCTCGGGAACGCCGTCGGCGGGGGTGGTCAGCTGGGTTTCGAGGTTCTGTTCCTGCACCGGAAAGGAAAGGGGGGCGCGGGGTCGCGCTCCGGTCTCTGGAGTCGTCATCAGTCTAGCCGACCCCTCCGGCTAGACGACCCGTCCGGCAGCCTTGGCGAGCAGGTACTCGCGAACGAAGCCATCGAGGTTCCCGTCGAGGACACCCTGGGCGTTGCCGACCTCGAAGCCGGTCCGCAGATCTTTGACCTGCTGGTAGGGCTGGAGCACATAGCTGCGGATTTGACTCCCGAAGCCGATGTCCTGCGCTGCACCGCGCTCTTTCGCCAGCTCCGCCTCGCGCTCCTCCTCCTGCACCTCGACGAGGCGGGAGCGGAGGATCCGCAGCGCCGTCTGCTTGTTCGAGCCCTGCGAGCGCTCGTTCTGGCACTGGACGACGATCCCGGTGGGGAGATGGGTGATCCGCACGGCCGAGTCGGTCTTGTTCACGTGCTGGCCGCCCGCGCCCGACGCCCGATACGTGTCGATCCGGAGATCGCTCTCGTCGATCTCGACATCGGCCTCGTCCGGCAGCAGGGGCGCGACCACGACCTGGGAGAACGCGGGGTGGCGGCGATGGGCGCTGTCGAACGGGGAGTGGCGGACGAGCCGGTGGACGCCGCGCTCCGCCTTCATGATCCCGTAGGCGTTCTCGCCCTTGACCGTGAACGTGGCCGACTTGAGGCCGGCCTCCTCCCCCGGGCTCGCCTCGATCAGCTCGGCCTGGAAGCCCCGGCCCTCCGCCCAGCGCAGGTACATCCGCAGCATCATCTCGGCCCAGTCCTGCGCGTCGGTGCCGCCCTGCCCCGAGTGGATCGACGCGACCGCGTCGCCCCCGTCGTACTCGCCGGTGAAGAGCGCGTCCTCCTGGAGCCGCTCGAGCTCCTGGCGGAGCGGGACGAGTTGGCCCTCGAGCTCCGCACCGAAGTCCGGGTCGAGCTCGAGCAGCTCGGCCGCGTCGTCGTGCTCGCGCTGCAGGCGCTCGTAGCGCTCGAGGCGCTTCGTCAGGCGGGAGTGCTCGGTCGAGATGCGGGCCGCGGCGCTCTGGTCGTCCCAGAAGCCGGGGCTGCCCATCTCACCCTCGAGCTCGGTGATCCGAAGGGTGACCGCATCCGGGTCAAAGGTAATCACGAACCCAGGCAAGCTGGGCTCTGATCTCCTCGAGCTGCTGGTCGAGCGGGATCCCGGTCTCGGTCACGCGGCGATGGTACCCCGGCTGTGCCGCGAGCGCCCCGCTAGCGCACGTACAGATCGACGAACTGGCCAGCCCTGTAGTGGCCCGGCAGGTTGCAGATCAGGGCGTAGTGGCCCTTCGGCAGCGTCAGGGTCAGCTGCTTCTTCTGGCCGGGCTTGAGATCGCCCACCTCGCCGGCCGAGCCGCGCTCGTCCGCCTTGCCATCCTTGAGCAGGCTCCCGGCCGGCTTGGCCGTCCTGATCACGACGAACTCGTGGGTTCTCTTGCCGGTGTTCCGCAGCAGGAAGGTGACCTTCCCTGCCGGAGCCGCCTGCTTGGCCGAGATCACGTTGAACTCGTTCAGGGTGACGGGAATCGACCTCGCCGAGGTCACCGCGCCGGCGCTCACCGCGCCGATTGTGCCTAGCACGATGAGCGCGACGCCCGCTGCTCCCATGATCCGCTTGCTCATTTCGACTCCTCCCGTCGGTTTGTGCACGGGTCTGAGCCTCGCTCAGCCGAGGCACACTTGCGTCCGGGCCGACGCTGAGCCGCATGTGGGTTTCCCGCAGCCGCGTCGTCGATACCGCGCAGTTCGCGGGACCTCTCAGGCGCCGTGGCAGCGCTTGAACTTCTTGCCGCTGCCGCACCAGCAGGGGTCGTTGCGGCCGACCTCCTTGGCCTCGTCTTTGACGACGGTGCCCTGGGCGGCGCCGTTCGAGTCGGCCGCGGGGGCCGCCGTCGCCAGCGCTCCGGTGCTCACGCCCGCACCGGCAGCCAGAATCGCGTCGGCTCCGCTGACGGAGTCGTGCTGGTAGGCGAGATTGGCCGGTGGCTCCTCCGGCTGGAGCTGCGGCGGCTCCTGCGCCTCGATCTGGGCGTGGAAGAGCGTCAGGACGACCTCCTCGCGGATGATGCCGCCGAGCTCCTCGAACATCTTGTGCCCCTCGCCGCGGTACTCGACGAGCGGATCCTTCTGAGCCATCGCGCGGAGGTGGATCCCGTCGCGGAGGTAGTCCATGCTGTCCAGGTGCTCGCGCCAGCGGGCGTCGACGACCTGGAGCATCACGTAGCGCTCGACCTCGCGCAGCAACTCGGAGCCGAGGTCCTTCTCCTTCTCCTCGTAGACCTCGATCGCATCCTCGACGAACTCCTCCGTCAGGGCGGTGCGCTCGAGCTCGACCTCCTCACGCAGCTCCTCGACCGTGATGTCCGTCCCATAGAGGGCGTGCATCTGCGCCACGAGCGCGTCGAAATCCCACTCCTCCGGGAAGTCGCCCTCGGTGAAGTTGGCGACGTTGGTGGAGACGACCTCCTCGATCCACTCCTTGACCTCGGCGGAGAGGTCGTCGCCGTCCAGGACGCGCCGCCGCTGCTCGTAGATCACCTGGCGCTGCGTGTTCATCACGTCGTCGTACTTGAGGACGTTCTTCCGGGCGACGAAGTTCTGCTCCTCGACCTTCTTCTGCGCGTTCTCGATCTGGCGCGAGAGGATCCCGGCCTCCATCGGCTGGTCGTCCGGGAGCTTGAAGCGCTCCATGATCCCGTGGATCCGGTCGCCGGCGAAGAGGCGGACGAGGTCGTCCTGGGCCGAGAGGTAGAAGCGCGTCTCGCCGGGGTCGCCCTGACGGCCGGAGCGGCCGCGGAGCTGGTTGTCGATCCGGCGGGACTCGTGGCGCTCGGTCGCGAGCACGTAGAGGCCGCCGGCCTCGACGACGCCCTCGCCGAGCTTGATGTCGACGCCGCGGCCGGCCATGTTCGTGGCGATCGTGACCGTGCCCGGCTGGCCGGCATCCTTGATGATCTACGACTCGCGCTCGTGCTCCTTCGCGTTCAGGACGTTGTGCGGAATCCCGCGGCGCGTCATCAGCTGCGAGAGGTACTCCGAGGCCTCGACCGCAATCGTGCCGACGAGGATCGGCTGGCCGGTCGCGTGCCGCTTCTCGATGTCGTCGATCACCGCCGCGAACTTGGCGTCCTTCGTCTTGAAGATGTAGTCGTTCTCGTCGAGGCGGGCGACGACGACGTTGGTGGGGATCTCGACCACGCTCAGGTCGTAGATCTCGACGAACTCCTTCTCCTCGGTCTTCGCGGTGCCGGTCATCCCGGCGAGCTTCTCGTAGAGCCGGAAGTAGTTCTGGAGGGTGATCGTCGCGAGGGTGACGTTCTCCTCCTGGATCCGGACGCCCTCCTTCGCCTCGACCGCCTGGTGCAGGCCCTCGCTCCAGCGGCGCCCCTCCATGATCCGGCCGGTGTTCTCGTCCACGATCTTGACCTCGCCGTCCTGGATGACGTAGTCGACGTCGCGGCGGTAGAGCGACTCGGCCTTCAGCGCCTGGGTCAGGTGGTTGACGAGCTGGACGTTGCGCGGGTCGTAGAGGTTGTCGATCCGGAGCGCGCGCTCGACTGCGTCGATCGCGGTCTGCGCCGGCGAGATCACCTTGTGCTTCTCGTCGTAGAGGTAGTCGGCGCCCGAGAGCTCGGTCTCGTCCTCGCCCTTCTCCGTCTTCCGCGTCGCGGGCGCGCCGGTCAGGCCCTTCGCGATCCGGGCGAAGTCGTAGTAGGTCGTGGCCGCGGTCTCGGGCTCGCCGGAGATGATCAGCGGCGTCCGCGCCTCGTCGACCAAGATCGAGTCGACCTCGTCCACGATCGCGAAGCTGTGGCTCCGCTGGACGAGCCCGTCGCGCGAGACGGCCATGTTGTCCCGCAGGTAGTCGAAGCCGAACTCGGAGTTCGTCCCGTAGGTGACGTCGGCGCCGTAGGCGACCTTGCGCTCGCCGAAGGGCATCATGTTCTGGATCGCGCCGACGGTCATCCCGAGCCGCTCGAAGACGGGCCGGTTCCACTCCGCGTCGCGCTTGGCCAGATAGTCGTTGACGGTGACGAGGTGGACGCCCGTGCCGGGCAGGGCATTCAGGTAGAGCGCCGTCGACGCGACGAAGGTCTTGCCCTCACCGGTCTTCATCTCGGCGATGTCGCCTTCGTGGAGGACGATCCCGCCCATCATCTGGACGTCGAACATCCGCTGCTGCGACTCGCGCCAACGCGCCTCGCGGACGGCGGCGTACGCCTCGAAGAGGAGCTCGTCGAGCGGCTCCCCGTTCTCGAGCCGCTGCCGGAACTCGGCGGTCTTGCCGTGCAGCTCCTCGTCCGAGAGCGCCTGGAAGTCGGGCTCGAGCGTCGCGATGAACGCGGCCTGCTGCTGGAGGCGCTTCATCCGGCGGCCCTCGCCGAAGCGGAGGACCTTTTCGAGCCGGCCGAGATCTGCGGAAGCCATCGACGTAGGGTAGCCGGTGAGGCCGGTCTTCATCGTCCTCTTACACGGCCTGACCTGCACGTTTACAGCGCCGTTGTAGCGTTTGGCGCATGAAGCGCTCGCTCCTCGCCGTCCTCGTCCTCGTGGCCGTGCCGGCGGCGCTCGCAGCGGCTCCGCAGACGGTGACCGCGCCGGCCCCCGTGACCGGCATCGCCGCCGACGGGAGCCGCGTCGCCTACGCGACCGGCCGCTCCGCCACCGACTGCAACCGCGTCTACGTCTGGAGCGTGCCGGAGAGCCGGTTCACGAAGCTCGGCCGAAAGACCCACTGCGAGCAGACGAGCACCGGGAACGCGATCGCGAGCCTCTCACTCGCCGGGACGCGGGTGCTCTGGCTCCACTACGTCGGCGGGAACGAGCGCGACTGGACACTCTGGACGGCGACCACGTCCCGCCCGTCGCCCGTGCGCCTGCGCCAGCTGACCACCTCGGCCGACGACCCGCCGCCGATCGTCGTCGGGCACGGCGACGGCGCCGCGAAGGGCCTGCTCCCCTACGCGATCGGCCGCCAGGTCTACGTCCTCCGGAGCAACGGCTCGCGGGCCTTCGCGTGGATCGCGCCTGCGCCCGTGACCGCCCTCGGCGCGAACGCGGGTCGTGTCGTCGTCGGCCGGGCGGACGGGGGCGCGACGATCCTCGACGCACGGGGCCGGGCGGTGCGCGAGGTCGCGCTGACCGGACCGGCGATCGCGGCCGCCTTCTCGACCGGTGCGGGGGCAGTCCTCCAGCGGGGCCGCGAGCTCGTCGTCGTGGACGCTGCCGGTGCGACCCGCACGTTGCCGTTCCCGGCGAGCAGCAGGCTCGTGGACGCCGAGGAGTCGTTCGCGCTGGCGGTGACCGCGAACCGGATCGTCCGCAAGGTCTTCCTCGGCTCCGGCGCCGAGCAGTCCCTCGGAAAGGGCTCGTCGGCACAGCTCGAGCCGGCCCACGTCGCGATCAGGTGGGGCCGGACCGTCCGCGTCGCCCCCGCGGGCTAGAGCCGGCTCACCTCGACCTCGAAGAAGTCACCGTCGAGCCGACGGCCGAGCAGCACCTCGTCTCCGTTGACCTCCTCCAGCTCGTCACTGAAGCGCCCCGGCAGCTCGCGCACATCGATCCGCTTCGCCCCGACCGTCCAGAGCCCGTCCGCCTGGCGCTGCGCGAGCCCACGATACGGCGGGTCGATCGCCCCCTCGAGCGCTTCCGCGAACGGGAGCACGGCGTCGTCAGGGACGTCGTCGTCGACGAGGAGCGTCCCGTCCGGCAGCGCCACGAACGCGAGGCTCGCGCCCGGGCCCTCCGCCTCGACGGTGACGACGGCGTCCCATTCCCGCATCCGCGGCACGCCGTGGATCCCCACCTCCAGGTTCTGAGGCGGGAGCAGGTCGGCACCCTGCGGCGGCTCCTGGCCGATGTCCATCCCGGCCTCGTCCGCAAGCTGCTCGTGCAGCGGACGCCGGCGGCGGAAAAGGCCCACCTAGAGCGAGGGCTCCGAGTGCCCGATGTGCCCGTAGCCGCCGTCGCGGCGCCGGTACACGACCTCGGTCTGCTTCGTCTCCTCGTTCTGGAAGACGAAGAAGTCGTGGCCGACGAGCTCGAGCTCCAGCACCGCTTCCTCGGCGGAGAGCGGCTGCAGGTCGAACTGCTTCGACTTGACGATCATCGTGTCGAGCTGCTCCGCGGTGAAGTTCGGCTCACCTTCGTCGGCGTGGCCGTTCGCCGCGCGGCGGCCCATGCTGCGCCGGCTCCGCTTGTCGCGGTAGCGCGTGACCTGGCGCTCGAGCTTGTCCACGAGCTGGTCGATCGAGGACTCGAAGGCGGTCGAGCACTCCTTCGCCCGGAGCGTCGGGCCCTTGGTCCAGATCGTTGCCTCGGCGACATGGTCGTCGGCGATCGAGGGGTTGTGCTCGAGGGAGAGCTCGAGCTCGACCTGGGTCGGATCGGCGAGCTGCCGCTCCAGGCGACAAAGCTTGTCCTCGGCATAGCTCCGGATCGTGTCGGTGACCTCGACGTTACGGCCCTTGACCTGAAGTCGCATCGCGTCTCCCTCTGTCCGGTTGCCCCCTGAGCGTAACGAACGGCGACCGGTCACCGGACGGCTCGGGCGAACGTCACGACCTCGACCCGATGGGCACCTCCCTTCCTGAGCGCGCCCGCGGCTGCCGCCGCCGTGGCGCCACTCGTGTACACGTCGTGGGAGTCACGATGGTCTCGCGCTAGAGCTGGCGTTCGCGCTCGCTCTCACGTAGCTCTGGAAACGTAGGTGGGGCCCTCCGAAAGCGTCTCTACAATTCGTTGCCTATGTTTCCCGAGCGTTTCGAAGGCAGCGCGATCCACGGTGCCAACCGGCAGCGGCTGTCGTTCCACGACAAGCTCGTGAAGGTCAACCCGATCAAGGACGACTGGGCGTTCGTGTGGGACGACTCGCTCCGCTACAACATCGCCTACACGTTGCAGGGCGTCCACTTCAGCGTGCTGCTCGTCAACGAGTACAACGTCTACTGGACGCCCGAGGCGATGGTCTTCAAGAACGCGATCGTCCAAGTCGCGTCGGTGGCGGAGGCAGTTCTCCAGTACGACCTCAAGATGATCGAGAACGACCCGCGGGTAAAGGACGTTCTCGGGAGGGACTGGGTTTGGGTCGATTGGAAGGAGATTCCGCTCCCCGGAGTGGTGATCCCGGATGGCCAGCGCGCGGTCACCGGGTTGCAGAGGATGGTCGAGAAGGAAGCGCTCGACCGCAACTCGAAGATGCAGGTGCTGATTCGGGCATCCCGCAAGGTCGGGATTATGGATCAGCAGATGGCGGACGACCTCGACGAGTTGCGGAAGACCCGGAACAGGATTCACATCAAGACACTTGACGGCCCGGAGTGCGCGCACTACACGGCCAAGATGGCAAACGGTGCGCTCGACCTCTTGGAGCGGTACCGCCAGGTCGCGCTCGCCTGGACGGTGGGCCACCGCGCGTCGGACGTACAGACGATGACGGCGACGTTGAACGCTCAGGTCGCGGAGGCCGCGTCGGCCCACGACGACATCGACTTCGGCCCGCCCCTCAGCAACGACACGGCGCTCGCCGTCAACGACCTCGTGGAGCACGGGACGCTCGGATCCGGAGTCGTGATGGCGGTCGATTCTGGCGGCGTGATCACGGTCCAGTTCCTT
>JBBQHQ010000055.1:0-15422 GCA_038324115.1 Gaiellales bacterium | reverse complement strand
CTCGGCCCGGCGGGCAGGTCGATCCCGACCCGGCTCGAGACGAGCAGCTTCGCGGCGGTGACCCACTGGTTGCCGGGGCCGACGATCTTGTCCACCGGCGCGATCGTCTCGGTGCCGTAGGCGAGCGCGGCGACCGCCTGCGCGCCGCCGACGGCGTAGATCTCGTCCAGCCCGAGCTCGTGCGCGACCGCGAGCATGGTCTCGGACGGGCGCGGCGTGACGACGGCGATCCGCCCGACCCCCGCGACCTGCGCGGGGACGGCGGCCATGATCAGCGAGGACGGATACGGGTGCCGCCCGCCCGGGGCGTAGACGCCCACGGCGGGGATCGGCAGCCAGCGGCGCTCGGTCGCGATCCCCGGCACGGCCTCGACGGACACGTCGGTGGGACGCTGCGCCTCGCAGACCTCACGCACGGCCGCGACGAGCGCGCGGACCGAGGCGAGCACGTCCTCCTCGACCCGGGCGGCCGCGAGCGCCTCGGCCGGGACGCGGAGCAGCGGCCGCTCGCCGTCCAGCCGCTCCGTCCAGTCGAGCAGCCCCTCGTCCCCGCGAGCGCGCACGTCGGCCACGATCTCCGCGACCCGCGGGAGAACGTCCTCGAGCGCCGTGCCCCTCACGGGACGAGCCGCTCCACCGGCAGGACGAGGATCGAGGACGCGCCGGCCGCCTTGAGCGGGCCGAGCAGGTTCCAGACGTCGTCCGCGTCGACCGCGGCGTGGATCGCGATCTGCCCTTCCTCGGCCAGGTTCAGCACCGAGGGCGCGCCCATGCTCGGGAGCACGCCGCGAATCGCCTCGAGCGACGAGTCGTGCGCGTTCATCATCAGGTAGCGGCGGCGACGGCCGGAGACGACGGCCGAGAGCATCAGCTCGACGCGCTCGACGAGGTCGGCTTTCTCCGCCAGCGCGGCCTCGCTGCCGACGAGGACGGCCTGGGACTCGAGCAGCGTCCCGATCAGGCGCAGCCCGTTGGCGCTCGCGGTCGAGCCGGTCGAGACGAGGTCGACGATCGCATCGGAGAGCCCAAGCCGCGGCGCCGCCTCGACGGAGCCCGAGATCGTGATCAGCTCGGCGGCGATCCCGCGCTCTTCGAGGACGGCCTTCGTGGTCGCCGGGTACGCGGTCGCGACGCGAAGCCCCGCGAGGCCGGCGAGGTCGTCGATCGGCCCGTCCTCCGGGACGGCGGCCTGAAGGCTGCAGCGGGCGAACCCGAGCTCGGCGAGGGTGACGACGTCTGCGTCCGCCTCGACCACGAGGTTGGCGCCGGTGATCCCGAGGTGGACGACGCCGTCCTGCACGTACTCGGGGATGTCGCTCGGCCGGACGAGGAGCAGGTCGACCGGGGCGTTCGCGCAGGGGACGACGAGGGCGCGGTCGGTCGCCTCGAAGCGGAGTCCCGCGTCGGCGCAGAGCCGGAGTGCGGGCTCGGACATCCGACCCTTCGACGGGACGGCGAGCGTCAGCCGGCCGTTGGCGCCGGCCCGGGTGAACGGAACGGAGGCCATCAGCGCCGGGCCTTGCGGGCGCGGTCGAGCGCGATCCGGTAGCCGCCAGTGCCGTGCCGGAGCCACTGGGCGACGCGCGTCACTGTCGCGGTGCTCGTCGGCACCCGCTCGGCGATCTCGACGTAGGGGACGCCCTGCTCGAGCAGCTGCACGGTCTGCCAACGGTGGGTGAGAGCCTCCAGCTCGGGGAGCGTGCAGAGGTCGCGCAGGAAGCGCTGCACCTCGTCGGCGGTCTTCAGGCCGAGGACAGCGACGGCCAGCTCGTCGAGCCCCGGGAGGGGGTCGACGTCGCGGGCGGTCTCGGTGGGCACGGCGCGGGCCATGTCCGCATGTTAGCATGATAACGTGCTAACACGTCAATTCGATGTCTATCCCGCGATCGACGTCCTCGAGGGGCGGGTCGTCCGCCTCCACCGCGGCGTCCGCTCCGACGTCACGGTCGAGGGCGGAGACCCGGTCGAGGCGGCCCGCCGGTTCGCCGCCGAGGGCGCCCGATGGCTGCACCTCGTCGACCTCGACGGCGCCTTCTCTGGCTCCCCCACCCCGGGGCTCGTCGAGCGGGTGGCGGCGGCGACCGACGTGCCGCTCCAGGTCGGCGGCGGCTACCGGAGCGAGGACGCGATCGCCGAGGCCCTCGCGGCGGGCGCGGCGCGGGTGATGGCCGGCACCGCAGCCCTCTCCCCCGGCTTCCTCGAGCCCGCCGCCGCCCGGTTCGGCGAAGGGCTCGTAGTCGCGATCGACGTTCGCGACGGCAAGGTCGCCGCCGAGGGCTGGACGGAGCTCTCCGACCAGACTGCTGCCGGGCTCGCACGGCGCTGCCGCGACGCGGGCGTCGGGCGGCTCCTCGTCACGAGCACTGCACGCGACGGCTCGCTCGCAGGCCCCGACCTGGAGCTGCTGCGGGAGGTGCGCGACTCGTCCGGCCTGCCCGTGCTCGCCGCGGGCGGGATCGCCTCTCTGGACGACGTCCGCGCGGTCCGCGACCTGGGCTGCGAGGGCGCGATCGCCGGGAGCGCGATCTGGCGCGGCCGTTTCACTCTGGCCGAGGCGGTCACACTCCAGAGATGAATGCGGAACCGAAGCGGATCACCGTCGCGATCTGGAGCGACTACATCTGACCCTTCTGCCGCCTGGCCGAACCGACGGCCGAGTGGCTGGGGCGCCGGTTCGGCGCCGACGTCGTCTGGCTCCCCTTCGACCTCCATCCCGAGTACCCGCCCGACGGGCTCGACCGCGCCCAACTGCTCGCGCGCTACGGCGAGGGCATGAGCGAGCGGATGCGCGCGTCGTTTGCGGCGCGCGGGCTGGAGTACAACCCACACCCCGACCTCGTCCCGAACACGATGAGCGCCCTTCGCCTCGGTGAGCTCGCGCGCGAGCTCGGCCGCCACGACGAGCTGCACGCGCGGCTGATGGAGGCGTACTGGGCGGAGGCGCGCAACCTGTCCGACCACGACGTGCTCAGCGAGCTCGCCGTAGAGGTCGGCCTGCCGGAGCCGGAGGTCGCCGACGTGCTGGCGGGCGACCGCTACCACGACCAGGTGGAGAGCTCGACGCGCCAGGCCGTCTCGATCGGCGCCAACGCCGTCCCCGCCTTCCTGCTCGACCGACGGCTGCTCGTCCTCGGTGCGCAGCCGAACGAGGTGTTCGAGCAGGCCTTCGCCCAGCTCGACGCCGCATGAGCCGCCTCGTCGACGAGCTCGACGGCGTCGTCGGCTGGATCGAGGACGAGCGGATGCAGCGGACCTCGCACGCGCTCGCCGTGGACGGACGAGTCTGGCTGATCGACCCGGTCGACGGGCCGGGCGTCGAGGAGCGCGTCCGCGCGCTGGGCGAGCCGGCAGGCGTCTTCCAGCTCCTCGACCGCCATGGCCGGGACTCGTCGGAGCTGGCCGCCAGGCTCGGCGTACCGCTCTTCGAGGTCCCGCGGGAGGTCCCCGACACGCCTTTCAGTTTCCTCCCCGTCCTCCGGAACCGCTTCTGGCAGGAGGTCGCGATCTGGTGGCCCGAGCGGAAGCTGCTCGTCTGCGCCGACGCGCTCGGAACGATCCCGTACTTCCGCGCAGGCGCCGAGCCGATCGGCCCCCACCCGCTCCTGCGCCCCTTCCCGCCGAAGGCCCTGCGCGGGCTCGGAGCCGAGCACGTGCTCGTCGGTCACGGCGCGGGCCTGCATGGCCCGGGCACCGCCGAGGCCGTCGATGAGGCCCTCGCCAGAGCGCGGCGCAGGATTCCCCGCTGGCTGGTCGGGCTCCGGCGGGCGCTCCGCGACTCGGAGCGAGTGGCTAATCCTTGACGAGCGTCGTCGTCGGGCCGCCGGTGGTCGTGCCCGTCGTCGTGCCGGTCGTCGTGCCCGTGGTCGTCCCCGTCGTCGTCCCTGGGCCACCCGGAGCCGGCGTGGCCGGGAAGGAGACGGACTCGCAGTCGGGCGAGATCACGTCGTTCGCGTCCGCGAGCACGCGGTCGTTGCCGGGCCCGCAACTGACCTGGTCGATCTCACCGTCCGCGGCGATGATCGTGTCGCTGCCGCCGCCTCCGGCAAGCCGGTCGCGGCCCTTGCCGCCGTCAAGGTAGTCGTTGCCCGCGCCGCCGTCGAGCCGGTCGTCCCCGGCGCCGCCCATCAGCGTGTCCGGGCCGCCCAGGCCGAGCAGGACATCGTCGCCGCCGCCACCCGGGAGATAGTTGGGCTTCGCGTTGCCGACGAGCCGACGCCCCTTGGGCTTCGGCGGGCCGAGCACGATCGGCTCCGTCGCCTCCGAGTTGGCGCGAACGGTGCCGAGCTCGTTCCGGGCGACGACGACATAGCGGAGCCGGAAGCCGAGGTCGGCGCTCGTGATCAAGTAGTTGAGCCCCTTGGCGTTCCTGGCCGTGCGGCAGACCCGGAGGGTGGCGTCGCAGCGCTGCCAGAGCGTTGTGTAGCGGATCGGCGCGAAGCCGGACCAGGTGCCCCGGTTGGCGACGAGGCTCTCGCCGAGCTTGGCCTCGCCGGTCACGGTGGGCGCGGCGCTGGCGCTCGGAGCGAGGCGCGGCGCCGGGATCGCCGGGAACGTGTGGTCCGAGAAGGCCTCGCTCGCCCCCGCGGCGTTCCTGGCGGTGATGTAGGCGCGAACGGTCACGCCCAGGTCGGCGGCGACGAATGTGTAGCCGGAGGAGACGGCGCCGGGAATCGCCACGCAGCTCGGGAGCGTGCCCTGCGCGTCGCAGCGCTTCCACTGGATCGAGAAGACGAGCGGCGTCAGCCCCGTCCAGGTACCCGAGTCGACGGTGACGATCTGGCCGACGGTCGGCGCGGTCCGTGCGATCGAGACCTGCGGCCGGAAGACGTTCACCGGCGGGGCCGCAGTGACGAGGGGAGTCGACTCAGACTGGGCTGTGGTCGACGCGGAGACGTTCTTCGCGGTCACCTCGACGCGGAGGGACCAGCCGATCAGGTCGATGGTCGGGACGAAGGTCGCGTTCGTCGCCAGCGGGATCTGGTAGCAGGGGCCGTCCTTGGGCTGGCACTTCTTCCACTGGTAGGTGTAGGTGAGGAATCCCGAGCCGGTCCACGTGCCTACGGAGGAGGAGAGGACGACGCCGACCGAGGGAACCCCCGTCGTCCCGAGCACGATCACGCGAGGCGGCACCGAGTTCTTCGGCTCCGGGCCCTGGATGACCGCGGTCGCGTCGGAGGTCGCGGAGGCCGAGCCGCTCGAGCCCGACCCCGTCACTCGTACCCGCACCCGCTTGCCGGCCTCGCTGCTCGCGAGCGTGTACGAGGAGCCCGTCGCGCCCGAGATGTCGACGCAGTTGTTCCCGTCCGTGTCGCAGCGGAGCCACTGGTAGGCGTAGCTCGAGGCGGATGTGAAGTTCCCGGTGGAAGCGAAGAGGATCCCGCCCTCGGCCGTGTTCCCGGAGATGATCGGCAGCGTCGTGTTCGACGGCGGCGCCGGCCGCCAGTCGGGGTTGAGGTCGGTCGCCCCGGTCGTCAGCCGGGTCTCGCCGGACCCGACGGTGTAGATCCCCGAGCCCGTCCGCGCGAAGGCGAAGAGCGTCTGGTCGGGCGAGTAGACGGGCTGGACGTCGTCGCCGGACGAGTTCGTGACCCTGGTCTCGGTGCCACCAGCCGAGCCGATCGAGTAGAGCTGCCTCTGCGAGGCGCCGTTCCGGTCGGACGCGTAGACGATCCGGTTCCCGGCAGGAGACCACGCAGGCTCCGTCTCGTTCGAGGTCGCCGTCGTCCACTGCTCCTGGTTCCCCCCGCCACCCGTGTTCCCGCTGGCCGGCGCATCCATCGCGTAGATGTCCGCGTTCACTGCGGGGAACGACCGGGAAAAGGCAATCTTGTTCCCGTTGGGCGACCAGGAGGGGGCGTCGTCGGTCGCGGAGCCGCTGTTCGTCAGGTTGCGGGGCGTCCCGCCTGCGGTCGAAACGACAAAGATCTCCGTCCCGCTCTCATACGCGATCATCGTCCCGTCAGGGGAGAACGCGGGCGAGGTTCCCGAGCCGAGCACGGCGCCCATCGTCGAGCTCGCGACGGTATAGACCCTGATCGAGCCGGCCTGGCTGACCGCGAGCTTGCTTCCGTCGGCCGACCAGGCCGGGTCGATCGCGCCGGAGACGAGCAGCGCGACCGTGTGCGAGCTGTCGGTCGTGACCGTGTAGATGTCGTTGCTCCGCTCGAAGGCGATCAGCCCGTTCGTGCCCTGGAAGGTCGCCCACGCAGCCGAGCCGGGCAGCGCGAAGAGGGCGACGGCCGCGATCGTCAGCGCGAGGGCACGGGGGGACCAATTCGAGAACATTCCTACGTTGTAGCCGTTGAAAGTCATATTCGCCACCCCCGTCCGGGGAACGGGGTGGACGGCGGACCCTAGCGGGGTCAGCGCGCCCTGACGAGACCGGGCCGGACGAGCCTGCGGGGGGCCTTCAGGCCGGAGTCCCGGATCGACGGGTTCAGCGGCTCGGCGAGCGGGGCAGCGCCGAACGACCGAGCCACCTGCTCGGCCGGCGCGTCGCCGTAGAGGGTCGTTCGCTGGCGCGGGATGCGGCCGTTTGCGCGGATCAGCGCCTCCATCGCCTCCGGAGGCATCTCCTGCCCATACTCCGAGCCCGCCGCTCGCGAGATCGACTCGTTCATCAGCGTGCCGCCGAGGTCGTTGACGCCGGTGCGCAGCACTGCCGCGACACCCTCGGGGCCGAGCTTGACCCAGGAGGCCTGATTGTTCGTGATCCGCGGATGCAGCGCGAGCCGCGCGACGGCGTGGATCAGCAGCGTCTCGCCGAACGTCGGCCCGGAACGGGCGCGGCCCTTGAGCCACATCGGCGCCTCCATGTGCACGAACGGGAGCGGCACGAACTCCGTGAACCCGCCCGAGCGAGCCTGCTGCTCGCGCGCCCTGATCAGGTGGCGCGCCCAGTGCTTCGGCTCCTCGACGTGCCCGAGCATCATCGTCACGTTCGAGCGGAGGCCGACTGCGTGCGCCGCCTCGTGAACCGCAAGCCACTGGTCGGTGGTGACCTTGTCGGGACAGATCACCGCCCGCACCTCGTCGTCCAGGATCTCGGCGGCGGTGCCGGGCAGGGAGCCGAGGCCGAGGTCGCGGAGCCGTTCGAGATACGGCTCGAGCGGCTGCTCGAGCGTGGCCGCCCCCTGCCAGACCTCGAGCGCCGAGAACGCGTGGATGTGCAGGCCGGGGACGGCGTCGCGGATCGCCTCGACCACGCTCGCGTAGTAGTCGCCGGTGAAGGCCGGGTGGATCCCGCCCTGGAGGCAGACCTCGGTGGCTCCGCGCGCCCACGCCTCCTCGGCCCGGCGGACGATCTCCTCGTGCGGGACGAGGTAGGGGGCGCCGCGCAGGTTGGCTGCCAGCTTGCCCTTGGAGAAGGCGCAGAAGCCGCAGCGGAAGTAGCAGACGTTGGTGTACTGGATGTTCCGCGTGACGACGTAGCTGACCTCGTCGCCGCAGACCTCCTGCCTGAGCCGGTCGGCGGCGGCGAACACGCGCTGACGCTCCTCGCCGCGGGCCCGGAAGAGCCGGACGAGCTCGGACTCCCCCAGCTCGTCGCCGGTCAGCCTGAGGCCGTCCAGCGGGAGCGGGTCGCGCGAGACAGCGAACGGGATCGCGCCGGGCTCGCCGGGATGCCAGGCGTCCTCGCGCGCGAGCCCCAGTGCGTCCGAAGAACGGAGCGCCTGCGGGAGCACGGCGGGGTCGAGCCAGGCGCCGGAGAGGTAGGCCGGGTAGACGGGGAGCCGCGGGGCCAGCTCGAGCCCACGGGAGCGCGTCCCCTCGGCCAGCCGGTCGCGCGCGGGCCAGGGCGCCTCGGGGTTGACGTGGTCGATCGTGACCGGGGAGACGCCGCCCCAGTCGTCGATCCCCGCGTCGAGCAGGCGGGGGAAGTCGTCGTAGGAGAGGTTCGGTGGCGCCTGGAGCGAGACCGTTTCCGGGAGCAGCAGCCGGGCCGCCGCGATCGTCCAGAGGTGGTCGTCGAGGTCCGGCTCCGCGTGGCCGGCCATCCGCGTCCCCGCCTTGGCGCGGAAGTTCTGCACGATCACCTCCTGGAGGTGCCCGTGGCGCTCGTGCAGGGCGGCGAGCGCGGCGAGCGCGTCCAGCCGCTCCTCGCGGGTCTCGCCGATCCCGATCAGGATCCCGCTCGTGAAGGGAATCCGCAGCTCGCCGGCCCAGTCCATCGTCTGGATCCGGACGTCCGGGTCCTTGTCGGGCGAGGCCCAGTGCGCCTCGCCCCGCTCGAGCAGCCGGCGCGAGGTCGACTCGAGCATGATCCCCATCGAGGCCGAGACGGGCCTGAGCAGCTCCAGCTCCTCACGGCTCATCACGCCGGGGTTCAGGTGCGGTAGGAGCCCGGTCTCCTCCAGCACGCGCTTCGCGACGCGGGCGAGGTACTCGATCGTGGTCGCGCAGCCGAGCTCCGTGAGCTCCTCGCGGGCGACCCGGTGCCGCAGCTCGGGCTTGTCGCCGAGGGTGAAGAGCGCCTCGGTGCAGCCCGCCGCGGCGCCGGCGCGCGCGATCTCGAGCACCTCGTCCTCGGTCAGGTAGGCGCGCTCGTCCCGCCGGGGCGGCCGCGCGAAGGTGCAGTAGCCGCAGACGTCGCGGCAGAGCGTCGTCAGCGGGATGAAGACCTTGGGCGAGTAAGTGACGAGCCCGTCGCCGCGGCGGCGCTCCCGGGCGGCGGCGAGCAGCTCGTCGAGTGGGGCGTTCAGCAGGGTGGAGGCGTCCACCCTGCCACCTTACGCGTCGGCCTTATCCCGCCCGGAACCCCCAGAGCCCGCCGAAGGACTTCCAGCTTCCCTTCGACCAGCGCTGGAGGAGCGCCTGCTCGATCGGGTAGCGCTCCGTCGCGCTCGTCTTGATCTGGATCCCCGGGAGCAGGAACGGGTTCGAGGCATCGTTGAGCTTCGCGGTCTGACGGGCGAGCCCGAGTCGGGTCGGGTTCTTGCCGAGCGCCTTCAGCACCTTGACCGTCTCGTAGGCGGCGGCCATCCCGTAGACGTGGTAGACGTCCCGCGCGTTCGCGCCCTTCGCGTACTGGGCGAGGACGGCGCGGTAGAGCTTCATCGCCGGGTCCTTCGCCCACTTGGCGTCGGTCGGGTCCTTGAGGAACGCGATCGAGACCGAGCCCTCGACGGCCTTGTTGGTGCCGCCCTCGGCGGCGAGGGTCATGATGTTGGAGGCACTGGAGACGGCGTTGTTGAGCACGAGCGGCCGCCACCCGAGCCGGTTCGCGAAGACGTAGCCCTGGATCGCGAACTTCGGGGTCGCCCAGAGCGCGAGCGTGTTCGCGCCGGAGGCCTTCAGCTTCGCGATCTGCGACTGGATGTCCGTCGCGGTCACCTCGTACGGCTGGGCCGCGACGATCTTCACCTTGGAGCGCGCGATCCCCCTCCGGAGGCCGACGAGCAGGTCCTTGCCGTAGTCGTCGTTCTGGAAGAGCACGGCGATCGTGGACCCCGGCTTCGTGCGCGCGAGGTACTTCCCGTAGATCCAGCCCTCGGCCTGGTAGCTGGGCTGGAACCCGATCGTGTAGGGGTAGCGCTTCCAGTCGCGCCCGAACGTGGTCGCGCCGGAGGCGACGAAGAGCTGCGGCACCTTCAGCTGGTTCAGGTAGTCGCGCGTGGCCACGTTCTGCTCGGTCCCCAGCGAGTTGAAGATCGCGAAGACGTTGTCCTGCTCCACGAGCTGGCGGGTCGCCTGCACCGTCTGGGCGGGGTTGTAGCCGTCGTCCACGTACTTGTAGGTGATCGTCCGTCCGTTGACGCCGCCCTTGGTGTTGACGTAGTTGAAGTAGGCGTCGGCGCCGCGCGCGACCGAGGCGTACGCGGAGGCCGGGCCGGAGAGCGGCGAGGTGCCCCCGAGGAGGATCGTCTTGGCGGTGATGCCCGGGTCGGCGGCCGCCGTCGTGCCGGCTGCGGGCTGGGCGAGAGCACCGGGGACGAGCGCGACCGCGGCGGCCGTGAGGCCCGCGAGCGCGAGCAAAAACTGCTTCCTCATTGGGGACGTTCTCCTCTGTGGGCGGGCGTCAGGACGAGGAACGATGGTAGCCGCGTCTTGCCAAAACGGTCAGGAGCCGGACGAGCCCGCCCACCCCCGATGGCAGGAGCAGCATCAGCAGGATCAGCGAGACGCCGAACGCAACGGCGGGCGCCCCGGGGCTGTCCGTATTCAGCTTGCCGAGGAACGGGAGCCAGTCCGGGATCGCCCGGTCGGCGTTCTGGGCCCACTCGATCTGCATGAAGTGGATGAAGATCGCGCCGAAGAGGAGCGGCCAGAGCGAGCCGAGACCGCCGACGACGACCCCGACGAGCAGGAAGATCGAGAGGTTGATCGGGAACGTGTCCGGGTTCACGAACGTCGTCGCGAGCGCGAGCAGGGAGCCCGCGACGCCGGCGTAGAACGCACTGACCCCGTAGGCGAGCGTCTTGTAGCGGGCCAGGCTGATCCCCGACGAAGCGGCCGCCAGCTCGCTGTCCCGAACGGCGCGCAGCGCCCGCCCCGTCCGCCCCCGCAGGAAGAGCCACGCCACCGCGAACATGAAGAGCGCGAGCGTCCAGCAGAGGTAGTAGAGCCACTCGTTGAAGCTCGGGATGTGGAAGCCGAGGATGTCCACGCCCTCGGTCGAGTCGAACGTGACCGGGTCGGTCACGGCCCGGCCGGTCCGGCCCTTGACGTCGAAGAGGTTGATCCCGCCGCCTCCGCCCGTGAACGCGTCGAACTTCTTCACGATCCCCGGCGCCGCTACAGCGATCGCGAAGGTCGCGAGCGCGAGGTAGAGCCCGGAGAGCCGCAGGGCCGGGAACGCGAAGAGGAAGCCGACGATCCCGGCGACGACTCCTGCGAGCGGGATCGTCCAGATGTCGCGCATCTCGCCCGTGAACTGGTGGCCGAGCAGCTCGAGTGGCGGATCCTGCTCGGAGATCAGGATCGCGGTCGTGTAGCCACCGATCAGCATGAAGGCGCCGTGCCCGAGCGAGATCTGCCCCGTGAAGCCGGTGAGGATGTTCAGCCCGAGCAGGGCGATCAGGTAGATCCCCACGTAGGCGAACTGCTGGGCCCGGAAGTCGCTGACGAAGCGCGGGAGCACCATCACGACGGCCGCCGCGAGCAGGAAGACGGCGATCCGGACGAGCTCCGCGCGACCGAAGGAGGGCCTGCTCATACGCGCCTCGTCACGGGCTTGCCGAAGAGCCCCGCCGGCCGCACGAGCAGCACGACGAGGATGATCAGGAGCGCCACCGGCAGCCGCAGGTCGGCGCCGACGAAGTCGACGTAGCTGCCGATCAGGTTGAGCCCGACGCCGAGGAGGAGGCCGCCGACGACGGCGCCGAACGGGGAGTCGATTCCGCCGAGCACCGCGGCGGCGAAGGCGTAGATCAGGATCGCCTGCATCATGTTCGGGTCGAGGAAGACCGTCGGCGCGGTCAGCATCCCGGCGACGGCGCCGAGCATCGCGGCGAGCCCCCAGCCGATCGCGAGCATCCACCCCACGCGCACCCCGACGAAACGGCTCGCCTCCGGGTTCAGCGCCGAGGCGCGCATCGCGAGGCCCATCTTCGTGAAGCGGAAGAAGAGCGCGAGCAGGATCACGAGCCCGAGGATGATCCCGAAGTGCCCCACGTCCTGCTGCGAGATCGCGACGCCGCCGACCCGCCAGGTGTCGTTCGGGAACGGGCTCTCGAAGGAGCGGATCTCCGCCGAGAAGATCCAACCCGCGAGCCCGTTGAAGACGAGCACGAGCCCGATCGTGACGATCACCGTGGTCAGGAGCGACGCGCGCTCGACCGGCCTGATGATCACCCGCTGGATCAGGACGCCGCCGAGGAACGAGATCGCGAGCGTGGCGAAAAAGGCGAGCCAGTAGGGCCAGCCGTGGTTCACGATCAGCGTCCAGGCGATGTAGGTGGAGAACATCGCCATCTCGCCCTGGGCGAAGTTGATCACCCCGGTCGCCCGGTGGATGATCACGAGCGCGAGAGCGAGGGCGGCGTAGATCGCGCCCGTGGCGAGGCCGGAGACGATCTGCTGGAAGAAGGCGGCGATGGTCTCTCCTAATACCCCAGATAGCTCCGGCGGACGTTCTCGTCGCGGGCGAGCTCCTCGCTCGATCCGGACACGGCGACCTTGCCGACCTCGAGCACGTAGGCGCGGGAGGCGACCTCGAGCGCGATCGCGGCGTTCTGCTCCACCACGAGCACGGTCAGCCCCTCCTCCACGTTCAGCTCGCGCACGATCCGAAAGATCTCACGGGTGATGAGCGGCGCGAGCCCGAGCGAGGGCTCGTCGAGGAGCAGCAGCCGCGGCCGGCCCATCAGCGCCCGGGCGAGCGCGAGCATCTGCTGCTCGCCGCCGGAGAGCGTCCCCGCATGCTGGGCGCGGCGCTCGTCGATCCAGGGGAAGTACTCCCCCATCCGCTTGAGGTCGGCGTCGAGCGAGCCGCGCCGGATGTAGCCCCCGAGGCGAAGGTTCTCCTCGACGGAGAGCTCGCCGAACGTGCCGCGGCCTTCAGGCACGTGCGCGATCCCGAGCTTGGCGACCGCCTCCGGCCCGCGCCGGCCGAGCGGCTTGCCGTCGAAGACGATCTCGCCGCCGCGCTTGACGGTGCCGGAGATCGCGCGCAGCGTCGTCGTCTTGCCGGCGCCGTTCGCGCCCAGCACGGCCACGAACTGGCCCTCGTCGACGGCGAGCGAGACGCCGCTGAGCGCGCGCACGGGCCCGTAGCGCGCCTCGACGTCAGTCAGCTCGAGCAGCGCCATCCGTCTCCGTTCCGAGGTAGGCCTCGATCACCGCGGGGTTCTCGCGCACCTGCGCGGGCGCGCCGTCGGCGATCTTTCTACCGAAGTTGAGGACGTGGACGGAGTCCGAGATCCCCATCACGAGGTTCATGTGGTGCTCGACGAGGAGCACGGTCAGCTTCCCGTCGTCCCGCACCTGCTGGATGAACCGGCCGAGCTCCTCGACCTCCTCGTGGTTGAGCCCGCCCGCCGGCTCGTCGAGGAGGAGCAGCTTCGGACGGGCGACGAGCGCGCGGGCGAGCTCGACGCGCTTCAGTGTCCCGAACGGGAGCCCCGCGACGGGCGTCGCAGCGACGTCGCCGAGGCCGACGTACTCGATCGCCTCGAGCGCCTCGTCCTTTACCCCTGAGCCGCGCGTGTGCGCCCCGACGAGCACGTTTTCGAGCACGGTCATCGTCTTGAAGAGCTCCACGTTCTGGAACGTGCGCGCGATCCCGCGCCGGACGATCCCGTGCACGGGCGCCTTGAGCAGGTTCTCCCCGGCGAAGACGACCTCGCCCTCGTCCGGGGTGTAGAGCCGCGTGATCACGTTGAACGCCGTCGTCTTGCCGGCGCCGTTCGGGCCGATCAGGCCGGCGATCTCTCCCTCCTGGACGTCCAGCGAGACGCCGTCGAGCGCGACGATCCCGCCGAACCGCCGCGTCACGTTCCTGAGCGAGAGGAGTGCCATCCGGTCGGCCTACCTTATGGTCGGGGCGTGGCCAAGGCAACGACACCTGTCTGCGCATGAGCCACCCGACCGCGGAGAAGCTGGCCCGGAGGCTCGCGGAGCTCGGGCTCGAGGTCGAGGTGAAGGTGCTGCCCGACTCGACGCGGACGGCCGCCGAGGCGGCTGAGGCCTGCGGCTGCGAGCTCGGGCAGATCGTCAAGTCGCTCGTCTTCGCCGACGACGAGGGGCCGGTGATGTGCCTCTGGGCCGGCGACCGGCAGGTCCCGACCGCCGAGTTGGGGGTTCGCCGCGTCGATGCCCAGGCGGCGCGCGAGGCGACGGGGTTCGCCGTGGGCGGGGTCCCGCCGCTCGGCCACGACCGGCCGCTGCCGACGATCGTGGACGGGTCCCTGCGCAGGTTCGACGAGGTCTGGTGCGCCGCGGGGACGCCGAACGCCGTGTTCGCCGTGCCGACGGCTATCCTTCTTGCCACGGTCGCACGTCTACCGGTGAGTCGAGTCGAAGAGAGCGCGTAGCCGATGACCGAAATCGTGAACGAGACCACGATGTCCAGGGGCCAGAAGACCACGAACCTGTTCGGGGTCACGCTTCCCTTTGTCGCCTTCCTCGCCTCGATCTTCCTGCTCTGGGGCAGCCTCGTCACCTGGCGCGACCTGATCATCTTCGCGGTCGGCTACTCGCTGACCACGCTCGGGATCTCGATCGGCTTCCACCGCCTCTTCACGCACCGCGCCTACGAGACGTACAAGCCGATCCGCTACACGCTCGCGGTCCTCGGCTCGATGGCCGTTCAGGGCCCGGTGATCCGCTGGGTCTCCGACCACCGCAAGCACCACAACTTCGCCGACCGCGAGGGCGACCCGCACTCCCCCCACGCCGGCTTCGGCCCCGGCCTGAAGGGCAAGCTCGCCGGTCTCTGGCACGCCCATGTCGGCTGGCTCTTCCGGACCGTGGGCCGCGCCGAATGGACGAAGTACGCGAAGGATCTGCTCGCCGACCGCGGGCTGGTCTTCATCTCCCGCTGGTTCCCGGTCTGGGTCGGCATCTCGCTCGTCCTCCCCTTCATCGCGGGCTGGGTGTGGGGCGGCACCATCGGCGCCGGGCTCCAGGCGATGTTCTGGGGCGGCCTGATCCGCGTCTTCCTGCTCCACCACATCACGTGGTCGGTCAACTCGGTCTGCCATTTCGTCGGCTCGCGCCGCTTCCAGGTCAAGGACGAGTCGCGGAACGTCTGGTGGCTCTCCTGGATCTCCTTCGGCGAGTCCTGGCACCACAACCATCACGCGTTCCCGTCGTCGGCGTTCCACGGGCTCAAGCCCTGGGAGCTGGACATCGGCGGGCTCGTGATCCGCGGCCTGCGCCGGCTCGGCCTCGTGTGGAAGGTGAACACGATCCCGGTCGACCTGCAGCGCAAGCGCGAACTCGCGCCCGAGTAGCGCCTACTCGAACCGGTAAACGCCGCCGTCGGCGAACTCCTTCAGGATCCGCCGGCTGACGACCATCCGGTGCACCTCGTCCGGGCCGTCGTAGATCCGGGCGCCGCGGGCCATCAGGTACATCGCCCCGAGCGGGCTCAGGTCCGTGAGGCCGCGGGCGCCGTGGGTCTGGATCGCCCGGTCGATCACGTCGTGGAGGACGCGGGCGGCGAAGAACTTGATCAGCGAGACCTCCACACGGGCCTCGTCGCCCCCGTCGAGCTTGCGGGCGGCGTCGAGCGTCATCAGCCGGCAGGCCTGGATCTCGGCGGCGGAGTCGGCGATCCAATTCTGGATCGTCTGCTTCTCGGCGAGCGGGACGCCGCCGACCTCGCGCTCGAGCGCGTAGCTGCACATCAGCTCGAAGGCGCGCTGCATCTGGCCGAGCCAGCGCATCACGTGGTGGATCCGGCCCGGGCCGAGCCGCTTCTGGGCGATCCGGAAGCCGTCGCCGGGCTCGCCGAGCACGTTCTCGCGGGGGACGCGGAC
>JBBQHQ010000054.1:0-15552 GCA_038324115.1 Gaiellales bacterium | reverse complement strand
ACGGCGAGTTCGACGTGGACGCCTTCTCGCACGCGGTGGACGTGATGTTCCTGGCGCAGGAGATCTGCGTCGGCTACTCGTCCTACCCGACGCCGGAGATCGAGCGGAACGCGAAGCGCTTCCGCCAGCTCGGGCTCGGCTTCGCGAACCTCGGCGCGCTCCTGATGGCGCGGGGGCTCCCGTACGACTCGGACGACGGCCGTGCCTACGCGGCGGCGATCACGGCCCTAATGACCGGCCGGGCCTACCGCAAGTCGGCAGAGGTGGCGAAGCGGATGGGATCGCACGTCGGCTACCAGCCGAACGCCGCCGCGATGATCGGCGTGATCGCGAAGCACCGCGCCGCGGTCGGGAACATCCAGGACACCGACTCGGTCCCGGACGACCTGCTCACGGCTGCCCGCCAGGCTTGGGACGAGGCGCTCGACCTGGGCGAGGTGCACGGCTACCGGAACGCGCAGGCGACCGTGCTCGCCCCGACCGGGACGATCAGCTTCATGATGGACTGCGACACGACCGGCGTGGAGCCCGACTTCTCGCTCGTCAAGTCGAAGAAGCTCGTCGGCGGCGGTGAGATCACCATCGTGAACAGAACCGTGCCGATGGCCCTCGAGAAGCTCGGCTACGCGCCGGCCGAGGTCGAGGAGATCGTCGCCTACATCGACGAGCGGAACACGATCATCGGCGCCCCGAACGTCAAGTCGGAGCACTACCCGATCTTCGACTGCGCGATCGGCGAGCGGGCGATCCACTACATGGGGCACGTCAAGATGATGGGCGCTGTCCAGCCGTTCATCTCGGGCGCGATCTCGAAGACCGTCAACCTGCCGGAGCAGGCGACCGTCGAGGACGTCTCGCAGCTTCTGATCGAGGCCTGGCAGCTCGGGGTCAAGGCGATCGCGATCTACCGCGACAACTGCAAGGTCGCCCAGCCGCTCTCCGGCTCGCCGGACGGGTCGAAGGCCGAGGCGACGCTGCTCAGCCCGCTCGCGCCCGTGGTCGCCCAGCCGAAGCGGCGCCGGCTCCCGGACGACCGGGTCGAGGTCGGCCGTAAGTTCAAGGTCGGCGAGTACGAGGGCTACATCCACGTCGGCCTCTTCGACGACGGCACGCCCGGCGACATCTTCGTCGACATCGCCAAGGAGGGCACGACGCTGGCCGGCCTCATGAACTCGTTCATGATCTCGGTCTCGCTCGGCCTCCAGTACGGCGTCCCGCTCGAGGTCTACGTCTCGAAGTTCAGCCACATGCGCTTCGAGCCGAGCGGGATGACGAACGACGCCGACATCCGGGTCGCCAAGTCGATCGTCGACTACATCTTCCGCTGGATGGGGAAGAAGTTCCTCTCCGTGGAGCAGCAGGAGGAGGCGGGGATCCTCTCGCCCGAGGTGAAGGCGCGGCTCGCGCAGTCGTACGCCGCGCTCCAGGGCCAGGCCCCGGCGGCGCTCGAGTACGACGCGCCGCCGCCCGGCCAGACCGCCCTCTTCAACGCCTGGGAGGACGCCGTCGAGTGCGCCCGCTGCGGCGGCCGCATGGTGCGGACGGGCTCCTGCTACACCTGCCGCGACTGCGGCACCAACACCGGCTGCAGCTAGCCCGCAGACGAGGAACGCGTTCGGCAGAGAGGCCCCGGGGACGGGGCCTCTCTGCGTTTCTGCGTCGAGGCTCACTCGAACGAGGGCCTAGTGCAAAAGGCACCCCGCGACTACACTCGTGTTACGGCCAGTTCGGGCCGTTCCCGAGGTACGCCGCCACAATCGCGGCGGCGGCAACCAGCTTGAGCAGTCGAGCCTTCATCACACCCCCTTCGCTGTCTGTCGAAAGAGGTCAGTCGGACCGGCCCGCTGCCTTACGTCATCCTCTCACGCACACATGACAGCTCCCCACTACCACTCCCATGTCGACAGCGCCCGGGCGGTGGGCGAGCGCCTGAAGGCAGCGAGGCTCGAGGCCGGCCTCTCGCAGCGGCAGCTCGCCTTCCCCGGCTGCTCGGCCGCCTACATCTCCCGGCTCGAGGCCGGCGAGCGGGTCCCTTCTCTCCAGCTCCTGCGCAAGCTCGCGGCCAAGCTCGGCACGGACGAGGAGTTCCTCGCAACCGGCGTCACGCGCGGCCACCAGCTCCCGGCCGAGCTCGTCGAGGCTGACGTCGCGCTCCGGCTGGACGACCTGCCGCTCGCCGGCGAGCTCTTCGAGCGCGTGCTCCAGACGACCGGCGACCGGCGGGCCCGCGCCGAGGCGCTCGGCGGACTGGGCCGGCTCTCCTTCCGCCAGGGCGACCCGCGCGGCGCGATCGACGGGATCGAGGAAGCTATCCGGCTCGCGCCCGAACTGCTTGTCGGCTCGACGAGCCTCGTAGAGACGCTGGCCCGCGCCTACGCGAACGTGAACGAGCTGGAGGCGTCGATCGGGATCCTCGAGCGGGCGATCGCCGCGGCCGAGGCTGCCGGCGAGGAGGGAGCCGCGACGCGGCTCCGGATCCTGCTCGCGAACGCGCTGATCGACAGCGAGGACTACGGGCGAGCCGAACAGCTGCTCGGCAAGGTTCTCGCGCTCTTCGACGAGCTGCTCGACCCGGCACAGCGCCCGCGCGTGCTCTGGTCGCAGTCGCGCCTCCACGCGGTGCGCGGCAACCAGGACGGCGCCGCCCGCTACGCGCGCCGCGCGCTCGAGCTGCTCGAGCTCGGCGAGGACACCTATGCCTTCGCCCGCGCCCACCAGGCGCTCGCCTACATCGAGATCGAGCGCGAGCGCCCCGAGGAGGCGCTGGAGCTGCTCGCTGCCGGCGCCGAGCTGCTCGGCACGGACGTCAGCCCGGTTGAGCGCGCGAAGTTCAGGCTCGAGGAGGCCAGGGCCCTCGCGCAGCTCGGGCGGAACGAGGAGGCGGCCGCGGCGGCGCTCGACGCCAAGGCGCTGTTCGGCGACGCACAGCCGATCGACGCGGGTCGCGCGTTCCTCGTCGTCGGCGACGTCTTCGCCGATCTCGGAGACGCGCCGAGAGCGCGGGAGATCTGGGAGCTCGCGCTGGAGCTGCTCGAGTCGAAGCCGAATCCCTGGACGGCCGACGCCTACGAACGGCTGGCGCGGCTGCTCGAGGAAGAGGGCCACACCGAGGAGGCGCTTGCGCTCCTCAAGCGGGCACTCGGGGCGCGCGAGCGCTCGAACACGCACTGACGCGGCGCGCGCGTAGGATCGGCGCATGAGTGAGCGCGCCCTGCCGCACCGCGCCCTGGGACGGAGCGGCATCGAGGTCTCGCGCCTGATCCTCGGCTGCGGCAACTTCGGTGGGATCGGCTCGGCGCCCGCGTTCTTCGGGGCGGGCGAGACCGAGGGCGAGGCCCACGCGGTCCTCGACGCCGCCTGGGCGGCCGGGATCACCACCTACGACACGGCCGACGCCTACGGGGGCGGGCGCAGCGAGCAGTACCTCGGCAGCTGGCTGCGCGCCCGTGGGCCTGCTGTCCGCGACCGGCTGATCCTGACCACGAAGACGTGCAACCCGATGGAGGACGGCGCCGACAGCGGCCTCGCCCCTGCCCGCGTGCGGCGCCAGCTCGAGAGCAGCCTGCACCGGCTCGGCGTCGAGCACGTCGACCTCTACCTCGCCCACGAGCCCGACCCGGAGACCCCGGTCGCGGAGACGATCGACGTTTTTGAGGAGCTCGTCGCCGAGGGGAAGATCCGCGCGTACGGCGGCAGCAACGTGGACGTGCCCTGGCTGAGCGAGGCGCTCCGGCACGGCCGGCCCGAGTGGGGCCAGAACTCGTTCTCGCTCCTCGCCCGCGAGGACGAGGCGACGGTGCTCCCGTTCTGCGCCCGCGAAGGGCTGGGCTACACGCCGTTCGGCCCGCTCGCGGGCGGCTGGCTCGCCGGCCGCTACCGCCGGGGGGAGGCGCCGCCGGCCGGCTCGAGGATGTCCCTCCGTCCCGGGCCCTACGAGCGCTTCCGGACCGACGAGACGTTCGACGCCCTCGAGGCGTTCGAGGCCCTCGCGACACAACGTGAGACCACGCCGGCCGCGCTCGCGCTGGCCTGGCTGCTCGGACACCCGCACGTGACCGGTGTCGTCCTCGGCCCTCGCCGCCCTGACCAGCTCCAGCCGGCGCTCGACGCCCTCGAGCTCAACCTCTCCCCGCCCGAGCTCGAGAAGATCGGCAGTCTGTTCCCGTGAGCGTCCTCGTCCTTGCCGAGCACGACGTCGAGCGACTGCTGACCATGGATGCCTGCATCGAGGCGATGGACGAGGTGCTGCGCGCGCTGGCTCTCGGCGAGCTCTTCCAGCCCCTGCGCTCCGTCGCTCGCCCGCCCGATGCCCCCGGGTTGATCGGGCTGATGCCGGGCTACCGCGGCGGCGAGCGCTCGGCGTACGTGCTGAAGGAGATCGTGATCACGCCTGACAACCCGACGCGCGGGCTGGACGCTCATCAGGGCGCGGTGCTCCTCCACGACGGCGCCACCGGGAAGCTCGTCGCGATCCTGAACGCCTCGCCGATCACCGCGATCCGCACGGCCGCCGTCTCCGCCGTCGCCACCAGGGCGCTCGCCCGGCCGGGAGCTCGCCGCGTGGCGATCCTCGGCACCGGCGTCCAGGGAGCCTCCCACGAGGCGGCCCTGCGCTCGGTGCTCGGCCCCGAGGCCGAGATCGGATCCTGGAGCCCCCGGCTCGGCGGAAGCCCCGAGGAGCTCGTCCGCTCGGCTGACGTCGTCTGCACCTGCACGAACTCCCGCGAGCCCGTCCTGCAGCGCGAGTGGCTCCAGCCGGGGACGCACGTGAACGCGGTCGGCTCGAGCGTCCCGTCCTCTCGCGAGCTCGACGCCGAGACGGTTGCGGCCGCGACCCTGTTCGTTGACCGGCGCGAGTCGACGCTGAACGAGTCGGGCGAGTACCTCGTCGCGATGGCCGAAGGGGCGATCTCGGGGCCGGCGCACATCGCCGCAGAGGTCGGAGAGGTGCTGGTCGGAGCCCATCCGGGGCGCAGCTCGGACGAGGAGCTGACGGTGTTCAAGTCGCTCGGCCTCGCGGTCGAGGATCTCGCAGCCGCGGAGCTCGTGGTGGCACGGGCTCGCGCCGAGGGCGTCGGCGTCGAGGTCGAGTTCTGATCGGTCTCGCCGAGATCGAGCAGGCCCGCGAGACGATCCGGGGCGCCGCCGTCCGCACGCCCCTCGTCCGGCTCGACGCATCCGAGTCCCGCGCCGAGATCTGGCTCAAGCTCGAGTGCCTGCAGCCGATCGGCTCGTTCAAGATTCGGGGCGCGGCGAACGCTGTGCGCTCCGCCTCGCGGGAGGCGACGGCCGACGGGGTCGTGACGGCAAGCGCCGGGAACATGGCCCAGGGGGTGGCGTGGGCCGCCCGCGAGCTCGGGGTGCCGGCGACGATCGTCGTGCCCGAGCACGCGCCCCAGACGAAGCTCGACGCGGTCGTCCGGCTCGGCGCGAAGGTGGTCAAAGTGCCGTACGAGCGCTGGTGGCAGGCGATCGTCGAGGGCCGCTACGACGACGCGCCCGGCCTCTTTGTCCATCCGGTGCAGGACGAGCCCGTCATGGCCGGCAACGGGACGATCGGGCTCGAGCTCGCAGAAGACCTTAAGGGGATCGACACGGTGATCGTCCCGTGGGGAGGCGGCGGTCTCTTTACCGGGATCGCGACGGCGCTCGCCGCGGTTAGCCCGGAGACGAAGGCGTTCCCGGTCGAGCCCGAGACCGGCCGGGCGGTGGCGGCGCGGCTCGCCGGCGAGGAAACGACCTACGTCCCGTCGTTCGTCGACGGCGCCGGAAGCGGCGCGCTGCTGCCGCTGATGTGGGAGCGAGCCGCCGGCCTGCTCGCAGGCTCGTATGTGGTGAGCCTCGACGAGACGGCGGCCGCGGTCCGGCTGCTGGCAGAGCGGACGCGGGTCGTCGCCGAGGGCGCAGGCGGGCTGGCTCTCGCCGCCGCGCTCCGCGAGGGGCAGCCGGGCGAACGGATCGTCGCGATCGTCTCCGGCGGGAACATCGACTCCCACCGGCTGGCTGCGATTCTCGGCGGCGAGACCCCGAGCTAGCACGACCCCGAACTGCACGACCCCGGCCGGCGAGACGAGCCGCGCCGCTGGATGAGCTTGTGTTTCTGAAACACAAGCTCTCGATCGACACGGTTTCTCGTCGAGCGCGTTGCACTTCCGGCACATGCGCGTGGCGAGGCTCCGAGCATGCGCTGCGAGGTGAAACGCGAGGATCCGCGCCTTCGGGCGCTCGTCACGCTGCTGGACGAGGACGGCGTCCCCGTCGCCCAGACCTGGCGGATGGTGGCCGCGGCAGCCGAGGCGCACGGCCTCCTCAGGCCCAGTTACCCACTGATCCGGCGGTTGACGCTCGCCCATAGGCTCGTGGTTCGCCGGCGGGCGGAGCTCCGCGAGGTCGCGCTCGAGGCGGCCCGGACGCACCTCGTCGGCCGCGCCCCCGGCTTCGTCTACACCGCGAACCGGCTCGACGACGCCTCCAAGCGGCTGGAGGACGCGAAAGAGGCTTGTGTTTCGGAAACACAAGCCTCTCGTCGGCCCCGCTCGGAGGAGCGCGAGGGAGTGTCGCCGCGAGGCTGAGCGTCGCCGCCCGGCTGACGGCCCAGCGAACGGTGGCGGTACAGCCGTCGGCTAGGCGGCGAGACGGACGCCGGAGCCGTCGTACGCGCCGAGCTGGTCCTTCAGCTTCCGGCGGATCCCGGCGAGGATCTGGGAGACACGCGACTCACTGACGCCGAGCATGCGGCCGATCTCGGCCCCCGGCAGCTCGTGCACGTGCACGAGGGCGAGCACATGGCGCTCGCGCTCGGAAAGCTTGGCAACGGCGTGCCGCATCGTGGCGCTGCGCTCGGAGGCGAGCGTCGTTGCCTCGGGCTCGTGCTCGCCGGCGGGCGCCTGGACGGTGTCGCCGACCTCGGCGGGCATGGAGTCGTCCGCGCTCCGGGTCGGGGCATTCAGCGAGCCGACGTCGGCACGGTCGATCTCCTGCAGCTCGAGGCGGAGCTGCTCGACCGTGAGGCCGAGGTCGCGGGCGAGCTCTGACTCGGTGGGGGAGGTGCCGCACCGGGCGACGAATGCGTCGCGGGCCCGCTCGATCCGGCGGCCGGAACGGCGGACGGAGCGCGTCGCCCAGTCCTGGCGGCGCAGCTCGTCCACGAGGGCGCCGGCGACGCGGGTCCAGGCGTACTGCTCGAAGCTTGCGCCCTTCGCCGGGTCGAACCGGTCGACGGCCTCCATCAGGGCGACGAGCCCGGAGGAGGCGAGGTCGTCGAGCTCGCAGTGGGCGGGGAGCTCGCGCACCTTGCGTGTGGCGATGTACCTGACCATCGGCGCGTAGGCGAGAATGAGGCGATCCCGGGAACGAGCGTCGCGCCCGTCCTTCCAGTTGCGCCAGAGCGTCTCAGCCTCGGACGCGCTCAGCCGCTGGGCGCTCGTGGTCGTGGGGGACATCGGGTCAACCTCCGCAGATTGGGGAATGCGACGTGCTCTCCCTCTATCGCGGAACTTTCGCCCTGGCCGGATTCCTGATTCAGGCGTGCCGGCATCCCCGATTCGGGCGACGCGTACTGACCCCGATGGTGTCCGGCTAGCCCTGCGGCGAGCGCGGCCGGCCGACGTACCGGAAGCCGAGCGGGGCGATCGCGCCCGCCGCCACGAGCGCTTCCTCGAGCACCTCGGTCGCGACGCCGCCAAGCAGGCGGTGCAGATACGGCGTGCGCTCGTGCTCCAGCTGCTCGAAGCGGACGTCGAGCGCCTCGAGCATCGCGGCGCCGCTCTGCTGGCCCAGATGCTCCGCCTCCCAGTCGGCCCGCAACGCCTCGAGCGACTCAGGCGTCTCGCCTTGACCGGCCGCCGCGAGCGCGCGGCGTTGCCCGTGCAGCCAGTCGAGCGTCGGTTCGTCGAGGGCCTCCCACGCGAGCTCGTCGAGCAGGAGCAGGCCGCCCGGCCGGAGGAGCTCGACGATCCGGTCGAGCGCCGCATCGAGGTCGCTGGCCCGGTGGAGCGCCTGCGCACCGACGACGGCGTCGAACGCGCCGGGCTCGTCCAGGCCGTCGAGAGTGAGCCGCCGGAAGTTCGTCCCGTGCGGCGCGGCCGGGTCGATCCCGAGCACGTCGTGGCCGGCGATCGAGAGCGCGGTCGTCAGCTCACCGGCGCCGCAGCCGACCTCGAGGACGCGCGCCGGGGGCTCCTGCAGGCGGGCGAGCACGAACTGGTCGAACCGGATCAACAACCCCTCCTCAGCTCCGCGAGCCCGAGCTTCAGCCACTCGGTCCCAATGTTGAGCGGCAGGGTGTACCAGGTGTTGCGGGACCCCACCATCGCCAGGCGGCCGTCGTAGCAGCGCCGGATCAGCAGTTTCGCGCGATAGAGATGGAAGCGGGAGCTGACAACGACGACCGAGCTCCACCCTCGCTCGCGGGCGAGGCGCGCGATCATCCGGGCCTCCCCGCGCGTCGAGTAAGGGTCCGGACGCGGGCAGATCACCGCCCGCCGGTCGAGGCAGAGGCGCTGCGTGCTCGGGGAGCGCGGGTCGAGGCCGTCCGAGACCACGAGCGTCGGCGCCACCTTTTGCCGGAAGAGCTCGAGCCCGACCGGCAGCCGGTGCTTGCTCCCGGCGAGCACGACGATCGCATCCGCCGTCGCGACGGGTTCATCGTCGTACAGGATGAACCAGGAGACGCTGACGGCGACGAGAGCCAGCTCGGCGACGACGAGAGCGAGGAGCAGCAGGCGCATGACCGCCAAGACTACGGTGAGCACGAGCGCGGTTCGGCGGGTCGCGATCCGCGCGCAGGGATATGCGGCCCGCTTCCGCCGCGCGCGGCCGGCCGAGGTCGAGGCCGCGATCCGCGCGCTCTCCTGCGTCCAGCTCGACTCGATCTCGACGGTGGAGCGGAGCCACCGAATCACGCTCGTCGCCCGGATCGGGAGCTATCCGCAAGGCACGGTCTCCGAGCTGCTGCGGACGGGCCGGATCTTCGAGTACTGGGCGCACGAGGCGTGCCTCCTCCCCATCGAGGACTGGCCCCTGTTCGCGCCCGCGATCGAGGAGGGCGGGCGCGGCTGGTACGGCGAGATCGAGCGGACGCACCCCCACCTCGCCGACGAGATCCTCTCCGTGATCCGCGAGAGGGGGCCGCTGCCCTCGCGCCACTTCGAGGGCTCGACGGACGGCGGGATGTGGAACTGGAAGCCGGCGAAGGCGATGCTGGAGCGGCTCTGGAATCACGGGCAGCTCGCGGTCGCGGGCCGGCAGGGCTTCCAGCGCCTCTACGACCTGACCGAGCGGGTCATCCCGGCCCACGTCCTGGCCGCGCCCGTCCCGGCGGAGCTCGAGCGGCTGCGCGAGCTGGCGCTCCGGGCCGTCCGCGCGCGCGGCGTCCTCACCGCCGCGGGAGTCGTCGAGCACTGGCGCCTGAAGGGCGGCGCCTCCCGGATCGCGCCGGCGCTCGCGAGCCTCGGCGCCGACGAGCTCCTCGCCGAGCACGCCGTCGACGACGGAGGCCCCGCCGTCTACGCGCTGCCGGAGACGAGCTTCGACGGGGACGCGCCCGCGGCGGCCGTGCTCCTCTCCCCCTTCGACAACCTGCTCTGGGACCGCCCCTTCGCCCGCCGGATCCTCGGGTTCGACCACCTGATCGAGGTCTACAAACCCGCACCGCAGCGCCGTTACGGCTACTACGTGCTCCCCTTCCTCCGCGGAGACAGGCTGGTCGGGCGGGCCGACCTGAAGGCGGAGCGGAAGGAGGGCCGGCTCGTCGTCCGGGCCTTCCACCGAGAGCCCGGCGTCCGCCCCTCGGGCGCCCTCGACGACGCCCTCGACCGCGCGCTCTCGAAGCTCGCCCGCTCGATCGGGCTCGACGAGGTCGTTCGGTGATCGTCTCGGCGGAGGAAGCGCGGAGGATCGCGGTCCGCGCCCAGCTCCTCGACGGAAGCGCGACCGACGTGCCTCTCGCGGGAGCTCGAGGACCGTGCGGTCGGCGAGCGGCGCAACCACCGCTGGTACGGCGCTCGCAAGGTCGGCCACATGCTGGCCTCCCTGCACCTCCGAGGCGAGCTCGCGGTCGCCGGCCGTCGGGGCGGCGAGCGGCTCTGGGACCTCGCCGAGCGCTGGCTGCCCGAGACGGAGACCGCGCCGCTCGCCGAGGCGAAGCGGGTCTTCGCCGACCGCCGCTTCCGCTCGCAGGGCGTTCGCCTCCGGAAAGGTGAGTGGGAGGCTCATCCGGAGGTGACCGACGGGCCCGTCCCCGACCGCGCCGTGCTCCTCTCTCCCTTCGACCGGCTCGTCTACGACCGCGACCGCGCGGAGGCACTCTGGGACTTCCGCTACCGGCTCGAGATGTTCGTCCCCGCCGCGAAGCGCGAGTACGGCTACTACGTGCTGCCGCTTCTCGTCGGCGACAGCGTCGTCGGCCGCGCCGAGCCGCGCCTCGACCGGAAGACGGGCACGCTCGAGCTTCTGGGCGCCTGGGGCGACACCTCCCGGCTCGACGACGCCCTGGCCGGCCTCGCGGCCTGGCTCGGCGCCGCTAGCATCGCGTAGATGGAGTTCGAGACCCGCGCGATCCATGAGGGGCAGGAGCCCGACCCGGCGACCGGGGCGATCATCACCCCGATCTACCAGACCTCGACCTTCGTCCAAGACGAGGTCGGTGTCCACAAGGGCTACGACTACGCGCGGGCCGGCAACCCGACGCGGACGGCGCTCCAGACGGCGCTCGCCTCGCTCGAGAACGCCGAGTACGGGATCGCCTTCTCCTCCGGCCTCGGGGCGACGACGACGCTGATGCACCTGGTCGACCCGGGCGAGCGCGTCGTCCTGATCGCCGACGTCTACGGCGGCGTCTACCGGATGACCTCGCAGGTCTACGAACCCAAGGGCTACCTCTTCGACTACCTCCCGGCCGAGGCGTTCTCGAATCTCGCCGACCACCTGGACGGGAACACGCGGATGGTCTGGATCGAGACGCCGTCGAACCCGCTCCTGAACGTCGTCGACATTCGTGCCGCCGCCGAGGCGTGCAAGGCCGCGGGCGCGATCCTCGTCGTCGACAACACCTTCGCGACCCCGTACCTGCAGCAGCCGCTCGACCTCGGCGCGGACGTCGTCGTCCACTCGACCACGAAGTACCTCGGCGGCCACTCGGACGTCGTGGGCGGGTTCTGCGCGACGAACGACCCGACGATCGCCGAGCGCCTCACCTTCCTCCAGAAGTCGCTCGGCGCCGTCCCGGGCCCGTTCGACTCGTGGCTCGTGCTCCGCGGGATCAAGACCCTGGCGCTGCGGATGCGGCAGCACTGCGAGAACGCCCGCACGATCGCCGCCTGGCTGCAGGAGCAGGAGGTCGTGACGAAGGTGCTCTACCCCGGCCTGCCCGACCACCCGGGCCACGAGATCGCCGCCCGGCAGATGCGCGACTTCGGGGGGATGATCTCCTTCCTGACCGAGACGGAGGAGGAGGCGGTCGCCCTCGTGGCCCGGACGAAGCTCTTCCAGCTCGCGGAGTCGCTCGGCGGCGTCGAGAGCCTGATCGAGCATCCGGCCCGGATGACCCATGCCTCCACCGCGGACGCGCCCTTCGCGGCTCCCCGCAACCTCGTCCGGCTCTCCGTCGGGATCGAGGCTGTCGACGATCTCGTCGCCGACCTCGCCGCCGCGCTCGTCCCCGCCGCCGCAGCGCGCTAGCGGTCTAGGATCGGCCCGGTGAGCAGCGAGCCGATCGACCTCCTCCACGCCGGCGTCGAGCGCTCGGTCGGGGTGTACCTGGTGGACACGGCCGAGGGTCTGGCCCTCTTCGACTGCGGCCCCGCGTCGTGCCTCGACACGCTCGAGGCCGGGCTCGCGGAGCGCGGTGCCTCCCTCGGCGACGTCCGCCACCTCCTGCTCTCGCACATCCACCTCGACCATGCGGGCGCGGCGGGATCGCTCGTCCGCTCGAACCCGGACCTGACCGTGTGGGTCTCGGAGGTGGGCGCCCCGCACCTCGTCGACCCCTCCCGGCTCGAACGCAGCGCCCGCCGGCTCTACGGCGACTCGTTCGACCCGCTCTGGGGCGAGCTCGCGCCCGTGCCGGAGGAGAACGTGCGCATCGCCGGCAAGCGCGTCCTCGGGCTCGACTGCTTCCCGACGACGGGTCATGCCTCCCACCACGTCTCCTACCTGCACGAGGACGGGACGCTCTACGCGGGCGACGCGGCCGGCGTCCGGATCCAGCCCGGCCGCACCGTGCTACCCCCCACGCCGCCGCCGGACGTCGACCTGGACGCGTGGGGCGCGACGATCGCGGAGCTGGAGCGCCGCAGCCCGGAACGGCTGGCGCTGATCCACTTCGGGCTCGCCGAGGACGTCGGGCCCCACCTCGCCGAACTGCGCGAGCGCCTCGGCGCCTGGGCAGCTCGGGTCGAGCAGGGGCAGAGCGAGGACGAGTTCGTCGCTGCCGCCCGCGCCGACCTCCCGGACGACGAGGTCGAGACCTACGAGCGCGCCATGCCCTTCTGGCAGAGCTACGCCGGGCTCGTGCGCTACTGGGAGAAACGGGCAGCGTGAAGGCGAGCCTCGCGCCGCTCCGGGAGCGCGAGTTCCGGCTCCTCTTCCTCGGCCGCGGGGTCTCGTTCCTCGGCAACGGGATCGCCCCGGTCGCGCTCGCCTTCGCCGTCCTCCACCTGACCGGCTCGAAGACCGACCTCGGGCTCGTGCTCGCGGCGCGCGCGATCCCGCAGGTGGTCTTCCTGTTGATCGGCGGGATCTGGGCCGACCGGCTCCCCCGGCACCACGTGATGGTCGCCTCCAACGTGGTCAGCGCCTCGAGCCAGGCCGCCGTCGCCGTGCTCCTCCTGACCGGGCAGGCCCAGGTGTGGCACCTCCTCGTCTTCGGAGTCGTGAACGGCACGTCGACCGCCTTCTTCTTCCCGGCCTCGCAGGGGATCGTCCCGCAGACGGTGCCCCGGCCGCTCCTGCAGACGGCGAATGCGCTCCTGCGGCTCGTTCTCAACGCCTCGATGATCGGCGGGGCGGCGCTCGGCGGCCTCCTTGTCGCCGCGTTCAACCCCGGCACCGCGATCGCGATCGACGCGGCGACGTTCGCGCTCGGCGCCCTCTTCGTCGGCGCGATGCGGCTCCCGGCCAACCTGCGGATGCAGGGATCGAGCTTCCTCGGCGAGCTCGGGACGGGCTGGCGCGAGTTTCGCCGCCGCACGTGGCTCTGGGTGATCGTGCTCCAGTTCTCCTTCGTCAATGCCGTCTACGCCGGCGCGTTCACGGTGCTCGGGCCGGTGATCGCGATGAGCAGGCTCGGCGGAGCGCGAGACTGGGGCTTCATCGTCGCAGCCCAGGCGACGGGCTTCGTCGCCGGCGGGATCCTCGGGCTCCGCTGGCGTCCCCGGCGAATGCTGCTCGTCGCGACCTTCGGGGTCATGTTGGAGGCGGGCACGACGCTCGCGCTCGGGGTGCCGCTGCCGCTGATCTCGATCGTCGCGACCGCGTTCGTCGCCGGCGTCGGGATCGAGACGTTCGGGATCCTCTGGGACACGACGATGCAGCAGGAGATCCCCGGCGAGATGCTTTCCCGGCTCTACGCGTACGACATGCTCGGCTCGCTCGCGCTCGTCCCGATCGGGCTCGCGCTCGCCGGGCCCATCGCGGACCTCGTCGGCACGCGCGAGACGCTCTGGGGCGCAGGCGCGATCGTCGTCCTCGCCACGCTCCCGGTCTTCGCCGTGCGCGACGTCCGGACGCTCGAGCGCCGGAGCGCTACGCCCAGCCCGTGACGAGCCAGCGCCGTCCGGCGAAGCGGCGCAGCATCAGGAGGAGCCGGACGACGATCAGGACGACGAGCGCGGACCAGACCCCGACGATCCCCCAGTCCAGTTCGAGCGCCGCGATCGCCACCGTGGCCGACGCCGCGAAGGAGGCGAGCATCGACCAGGCGAGGTAGGCGCCGTCGCCCGCGCCGATCAGGATCCCGTCGAGCGCGAAGACGGCGCCGTTCAGCGGCTGCATCAGCGCGAAGAGGAGCCACATCGCGTGCACGCGCTCCAGGACGAGCGGGTCGCTCGTGAAGGCCCGCGGGACGACCGGCTCCAGCGCCAGCATCACGACTGCGAACGCGAGCCCGAGGTAGACGGAGAGCCAGATCATCCGCGAGCTCGCTGCGTAGGCGCGATCCGTGTCCCCCGCGCCGAGGCCTCGCCCGACGAGCACCTGCCCGGCGATCGCGATCGCGTCGAGAACGAGCGCGAGGAAGATCCAGAGCTGGAAGGCGATCTGGTGCGCGGCCAGCGAAGGGTCGCCGAAGCGGGCCACGATCGCGCCCGCCAGCACGAACGAGCTGAAGAGGGCCACAGTGCGGACGAAGATGTGCCGGCCGACGGCGAGCAGCCGCCGCATCAGACGCAGGTCGACCCGGCTGTCCCCGCGGGCTGCCCGGACGAGCGCGACGATGAAGGCGGCCCCCATCCCGGCCTGCGCGACCACCGTGCCCCAGGCCGAGCCCTCGATCCCCCAGCCGAACCCGTAGACGAAGAGCAGCTCGAGCACGAGGTTGACGACGTTGCCGGCGATCACGATCTGGAGCGGCGTCCGCAGGTCGGAAACGCCGCGGAGGTAGCCCTGCCCGCCGAGGGCGAGGAACGCGAACGGCAGTCCAAGCGCGGCGATCCGGAGGTAGGTGACGGCGTAGCCGGCCGTCGAGCCCTCGCCGCCCATCAGCGAGACGATCGGCGGCGCGAGCGCGATCACGAGCGCGGCGAGCACGAGGCCGAACGCGAGCGAGAGCCAGAGGGCCTGCGCGCCGAGCTTCCCGGCCGAGCGGCCCTGTCCGGCCCCGGAGGCGCGCGCGACCTGGGCCGTCGTCCCGTACTGGAGGAAGTTGAAGATCGCGAAGAGCCCGCCGAGCACCGTCGCCGCGATCCCGAGCGCCGCCAACTGCGAGCGGCCGAGGTGGCCGACGATAGCCGTGTCGGTGAGAAGGTAGAGCGGCTCCGCGGCGAGCGAGCCCAGGGCGGGAACGGCGAGCCGGAGGATCTCGCGGTCGTACTCGGAGCGGAGCCTCACTCCTCGGCGCGGACGACGCGGGCGCCGCTCGACTGGGCGAGCGCCTTGACCACGATCTCGTCGATGTTCACGTGGGGCGGCCGCGTGAGTGCGAAGAGGACGCAGTCGGCGACCTCCTCGGGCGTAACCGGGTCGATCCCCTCGTAGACGGCCTTCGCGGCTTCCGTGTCGCCCCGGAAGCGGACGACGGAGAACTCCGTCTCGACGAGCCCCGCGTCCACCGTCGTGATCCGGATCGGGCGGCCGAGCAGATCCTCCCGGAGCGCGTAGGTGTAGCCGCGGACCGCGAACTTGGAGGCGATGTACGAGGAGCCGTTCGGGTAGGCCTGCCGGCCCGCGATCGAGCCCATGTTGACGATGTGGCCTCCGTCGCGGATGTGTGGGAGGCAGAGCCGCGTCATCCGCATCAGCCCGGCGACGTTCGTGGCGAGCACCGTCGCCTCGTCCTCCTCCGTCGACTCCGTCACGGGCGCGCGGCCGAGCGCCAACCCGGCGTTGTTGAAGAGG
>JBBQHQ010000053.1:0-15563 GCA_038324115.1 Gaiellales bacterium | reverse complement strand
ACGACCTCGTCTTCATCGACGCCGACAAGGGCGGCTATGCCACCTACTACGAGGCGGCGCTGGAGCGGCTCTCGCCCCGCGGTCTGATTGTCGTCGACAACGTCCTCTGGAGCGGAAGGATCCTGGCCGACAGCGGCGACGACTCCGTGGACACCCAGGCCCTCCGCGCGTTCAACGACCGCGTCGTCGCCGACGAGCGGGTCGTCTGCGTGATGCTGTCGGTCCGCGACGGCGTCACTCTGATCCGCCGCCGCTAGCCCTCCTGGAAGACGCGGTAGGCCGGCTCGAGCACGTGCTCGAGATCCGTGCCCGCAACGCGGACGTCGCTGCGGCCGAGGCGCTTGAGGACGGAGCCCGCCGGGAGTGGGCGCGGCTCGCGCACGGGCGGCAGCGGGCCGGCGCTCCACGCTCCGAGCGGCGGCGTCGACGCCTCGGCGGGCGCGGCCTCCACCTCGACGCAGCCGCGCCAGCGGAGGAGGAGCGCGGGGTCGCGGTCGATCGCCGAGGCGAATGCGAACGCAAGCGCGGCGACGTGCTCCGGGGCGCCCTCGGTCGTGAGCGAGCGCGTGCGCGGGACGAGCGGCTCTTCCCAGTCGGTCGCCATCACGTGCTCGAGCCGGACGGACTGGTCGCGACCTTCGAGCGCCGCGTCCATCCCGCGCGCCGAGCGCACGACGGCGGCCCAGATCCGCGCGGGGACGGGGCGCGCCCCGATCGACGCGCGCTCGCCCTCGACGACCCCCGTGACGAGCCCGCGCTCGACCTCGAGGTTCTCGACCTCGCCCGCGAGCCGGCGGCCGCGCTCGGCCATCGACGACCCCTCGTCCGGGACGACCGACGTCGCCACGAGGCGCGCCCAGGGTCCGCGGCCAATCCGCTCGACGCTCATTCCCGCTCCGGGGCCGGCGAAGCCGACCCCTCCGCTCCCGGCGGCTCCGTCAAGCCTACGCCGCTCATGCAGCCTCCTCGACGGCCTCGAGCGAGAGTTCGACGGCGGCGCGGATCGCGCCCAGGTCGAGGTCGCCGAGCCAGTCCTCGCTCCGGCCGGCGATCACCTTCGCCGCGAGCTCGCGCTTCGAGTCGAGCAGCTGGTCGATCCGCTCTTCGAGCGTGCCGGTGCAGATCAGGCTGTGCACGTGGACGTGCCGGCGCTGCCCGAAACGGTAGGCGCGGTCGGTCGCCTGCTGCTCGACCGCGGGGTTCCACCAGCGGTCGAAGTGGAAGACGTGGTTCGCGGCCGGGAGGTTGAGGCCGCGGCCGCCGGCGCGGATCGAGATCACCAGGACCTGCGGGCCGCCGCCCTCCTCCGCGAACGCCTCCAGCAGCTCCTCCCGCTTGCGCGCGTTCAGGCGCCCGTGGAAGAAGCCGACCTCGACGCCGAGCCGTTCCGCGAGGTGCGGGACGAGCCGGTCGAAGCCCGGGTACTGGGTGAAGACGAGCGACTTCTCGCCGGCGGGGACGGCGCGGAGCAGCTCGACGAGGCGCTCCAGCTTGCCCGAGCGCCCCGCAAGCTCGGCGTCGGTGCGGAGGATCAGCTCGGGGTGGTTGCAGACCTGCTTCAGCTGGCCGAGCATCGCGAGGACGGCGCCGCGCCGGCCGAACCGGTCCTCGTGCGCGTCGATCCGCGGCAGCCAGCGGTCGACGGTCGCCTGGTAGAGGCTCGCCTGCTCGACCGTGAGCCGGCAGTAGTCCTTCTCGACCGTGATCGGCGGCAGCTCCAGCTCGACCTCGGGGTCGTCCTTGGCGCGGCGGAGCACGAAGGGATGGACGATCGCCCGCAGGCGCTCCAGCGCGGCCTCGTCGTGCCAGAGCTCGATCTTGCGTGCGAAGGTCCGGTCGAACCATTCGCGGGAGCCGAGCAGGCCCGGGTTGACGATGTCCATGATCGCCCAGAGCTCGCCGAGCCGATTCTCGATCGGCGTCCCCGTCATCGCGACCCGCCGCTTTGCCTTGATCAGCCGGAGCGAGCGGGCACGCTTCGTCTGCGGGTTCTTGACGTCCTGCGCCTCGTCGAGGATCAGCCGGTTCCACTCGATCGCGGCGAGCTGCTCGGCGTCGCGGGTCGCGATGTCGTACGAGGTGACGACGACGTCGCTCGCGGCGACCGCCTCCCGGAGCGCGGGGCCGACCGGCCGGAGCGTGCCGTGCTGGACGTGGACGCGCAGGCCCGGGGCGAAGCGGTGGATCTCGGCCGCCCACTGCTTGACGACGCTCATCGGGCAGACGACGAGCGTCGGACCCACCTCGCCGTGCTCCTCCCGCTCGGAGAGGAGCATCGCGATCGCCTGCACGGTCTTCCCGAGGCCCATGTCGTCGGCGAGGATCGCGCCGATCCCGAGGTCGCCGAGCAGCCGCAGCCAGCCGTGGCCGCGCTCCTGGAAGGGGAAGAGCTTGAACGCCATCCCGGTGGGGGTGGGGAGGGCCTTGAACCGCGTGTCGCTGCCGCCGAGGAGGTCGGCGAGGGCGGGGTCGAGCGAGACCTCTCCGAGCTCCAGGCCCGCCTCGTCCACGGAGACGCCCGAGACGGCGCGGACCAGCTCGACGATCCCGTTCCCGGTCCGGCGCTGCTCGAGGAAGCGAAGCGCACGCTCGACGTCGGTGCGGCGGACGGCCTGCCAGCGGCCGCCGATCCGGACGAACGGCTCCTTGGCCTCGGCGAGCCGCTGCAGCTCCTCGTCGCTCAGGGTCGTGTCGCCGATCGCGATCCGCCAGTCGAAGCGAGCGAGGTCGTCGGGGGAGAAGAGGCCGCTCGAACGGACGGGGCCGCTCGTCGCACGCAGATTCACCTTCAGCCGGGGCGCGGTCCGGAGCCAGGCGGAGGGGAGGAGGACGGGGACGCCGAGCTCGGTGAGCCGCGGCATCGTCTCGCGGAGGAAGCGGCTGACCGTCTCCGAGTCGAGCTCGACCTCGGTCGGCTCCGAGTCGGGGAGTTCGATCCCGACGTCGGCGAGCAGCGGCTCGATCTGCTCCAGGGCGCGGATCAGGTCGCGCTGGGGGGAGCCGGAGCGGAGGAAGCCGAAGACGCCGTCGCCGGCCTCCCAGAGGAGCGAGGCGGGCAGGCTCAGGGTCGGGTCGTCGCCCGCCTGCAGCCACAGCTCGAGGACGAGGGCGCCGCTCGCAGCGTCGCGCTCGTCGAGATGGAGCCCGAGGTTCCAGGTCGTGCGGGCGAGGTTCGAGAGCCCGTCGTCGACCCAGCGGGCGAGCTTTCGCTCGAGCGCGGGATAGCCGGCGTGGCGCGGCAGTGTCGGGTCGGCGGCCGTCAGGCCCTGGAGGAAGAGCTCGACTGCGGAGGGCTTGCCGAAGCGGCGGGTCTCGGCGAGCGTGACCCTCTCGGCCCGAAGCCGGTCTCGGGCGATCTGGTCGACGGCAACCGGATAGAGGTCGTGCACCGCGGACTCGCGGTCGCCCTCGAACGCGTCGGCCGCGACACGCGGGAGCGCGGCGGCGATCCGGGTGAGCGTCTCCTGCACGGTCGCGTCGAGGGTGGCGCCCCAGAACGCGTACCACCAGCCGTCGCCCGAGTCGAGAAGCGGATGGACGAGCCCCTCGGCGACGCTCGCCCGGGCGAGATCCAGGACGGCGAAGGTGGCGAGCGCAGTGCCGCCGAGCTCGAGCTCCGCGGGCGGCGAGGACTGCAGCGCCAGCAGCTCCTGGATTCCCAGGATCCGCTCGTCCTCGAGCACCTCGCCCTCGGGGCTGCGGGTGAGGACACGGGCGGTGGCGTCGTCCTGCCAGACGACCTCGAGGATCGCGCGGGCGGGGGCGGCGGCGGGCGTGAGCTCTGGCGCTGACACGAACATTTCAGAGTAGCCGCCGCTCCGGCGGGCGGAGGCTACGCTCGAAAGATGGACGCCGACGACGAGCGCGACGACCGGCCCCCGATCTGCCCGGCCTGCGGGGTCACGAACGGGATCGCGGTCGCGGACGACGGCACGACGACCTTCGTCTGCATCGAGTGCGGCTTCCCCGACGAGGAGCGTTAGTCGGCGGTCTCGTTCTGCGCGAGAAAGGCCGTCTCGGCCGCCTCGCCGGCAGCGAAGCTCTTCTCCGCGAGCCAGCCTCCGTCCACGGTCAGCGCGATCCCGTTGACGTACGCGGACTGGTCGCTCGCGAGGTAGACGGCTGCGTCGGCGACGTCGCCCGCCACCCCGACCCGGCCCTGCGGAACGACGGAGCGCAGGCCCACCTCGAAGGCGTCCTCCGCGAAGTACTGCTCGGTCAGCGGCGTCCGGATCAAGCCCGGGCAGATCGCGTTCACGCGGATCCCTGCCGGGCCGAGGTCGCGGGCGAGGCTCTTCGTCAGTCCGACGACGCCGTGCTTCGCAGCGGTGTAGGCGGGTCGGCGGGCGAGCCCGATCAGGCCGCCGACGGAGGAGATGTTCACGATCGCGCCGCCACCCGCGCCGTCGTTGTTCTGGCGCATCCGCCGCGCGGCCGCCTGGCAGCAGTAGAAGGTGCCGCTCAGGTTGACGGCGATCACGTTGTCCCACTCGTCTGTCGCCATCGTGTAGACGTCGCCGATCTCGCGGATGCCGGCGCTGTTCACGAGCAGATCGAGGCGCCCCTCGGCCGCGATCACCCCCGCGACCGCTGCCTCGACGTCGGCGGGCGAGCGGACGTCGCCGAGGAACGCCACCTCGCCCGCGCGATCGAAGCCCGAGACCAGCGCGCCCTCGCGCGTGAAGCGCTCGGCGATCTCCCGGCCGATCCCGCTCGCGGCACCCGTGACGAGCGCGACTCGACCCTCCAACGTCCGTCCCTCCATCGAAGTACGTTAACCCGATGAGCGCGTGGACGATCGACGGACCTCGCCACGGGGGGATCACCGTCTCCGACCTCGACCGTTCGCTCGAGTTCTACGTCGGTCTGCTCGGGCTCGAGCTGCTCTGGCGGCGCCGCTACGAGGAGCGCGAGATCATGCGGATCACCGGCGTGACCGAGGCGACGGGGATCGAGGTGGCGATGCTCCAGGTCCCCGGGAGCGAGCTCCAGATCGAGCTCCTCCGCTACCACGGTTGCGAGAGCGCCTCAGGCGCCTCGGCGCCCTCCCACCACGGCACCGGCCACTTCTGCGTCTTCGTGACCGGGATCGAGGACCTCTACGACGAGCTGCGCGCGCAGGGCGTCCGTTTTCGCTCGGACGGGCCGGTCGAGATGAGCGCGGGCGCGAACGCGGGCGGCAAGAGCCTGTACTCGCTCGATCCGGACGGGTACGTGTTCGAGTTCCATCAGCGGCCGCCCCGGTGAGCGACGGAGCGGGCGAGCGGCCTGCAGACCGGCCGACCCTCGTCGAGCAGTACCGGCTGATGGTGCTGATCCGCCGCTTCGAGGAGCGCGCCGCCGAGCTCTTCCAGGAGGGGGTGATCTTCGGGACGGCTCACAGCTGCGTCGGGCAGGAGGCGATCGCCGTCGGCGCCGCGGGCGTGATGCGCGACACCGACTACCTCGTCGGTCACCACCGCTCGCACGGTCACCTGATCGCAGCCGGAGCCGACCTGCGCCGGATGATGGCCGAGATGTTCGGGAAGCGGACGGGCTACTGCAAGGGACTCGGAGGCTCGATGCACATCGCCGACCTCTCGCTCGACATCCTCGGCTGCAACGGGATCGTCGGCGCCGGGCTCCCGCACGCGTGCGGGGCGGCGCTGACCGCGAAGCTGCGCGGGACGGGGCAGGCCGCGGTCGCGTTCTTCGGGGACGGTGCCGCCGGCCAGGGCGCCGCGCACGAGGCGATGAACCTCGCCGCGACCTGGTCGCTCCCGGTCGTGTTCATCTGCGAGAACAACCAGTACGCGCTCTCCGCCGACTGGCGAGCGCAGCGCGCCGTCGAGGACCTCGCCGACCGCGCCTCCGGGTACGGGATGCCCGGCGAGATCGTCGACGGCAACGACCTCCTCCTGGTCGAGGACGCCGTCGCCCGGGCGCTCGACCGCGCCCGCGCGGGGGAGGGGCCGACGCTGCTCGAGCTGAAGACCTTCCGCCGGATGCAGCACTCGATGCGCGCGAACCTCCCCGACGTGCGCGACCCGGTGCTCGTTGCGGAGTGGGAGGCCAGGGATCCGCTCCCGCGCTTCGAGCTGATCCTTCGCGAACGGGGCGACCTGGACGACGGGCTGCTCGCGACGCTTCTGGCAGAGGTCGAGCACGACGTCGAGCTCGCGATCGAGCTCGCGCTCGCCGATGAGGACGCGAGCGCCGACGACCTCCTCCCGGCCGTCTTCGCGCCGCAGCGGAGCTACCCGGAGCCGGCGCCGGGCCAGCGCGAGCTCGGCTTCGTCGCAGCGGTCCGCGAGGCGCTCGACCTCGAGCTCGCCGCGGACGAGAACGTGATCGTGATCGGCGAGGACATCGGCAAGGTCGGCGGCCTCTTCCGCGCGACCGAGGGGCTCTACGAGCGCTACGGCCCCGAGCGGATCCGGGACACGCCGCTGACCGAAAGCGGCTTCGTGGGCTGTGGGATCGGCGCCGCGCTCACCGGCCTCCGGCCCGTCGTCGAGCTCCAGTTCTCCGACTTCGCCGGGGTCGCCTTCGACCAGATCATGAACCAGGCCGCGAAGCTCCGGTTCATGATGGGCGGAACCCCGAGCATCCCGCTCGTGATCCGGATGGTCTCCGGCGGCGGCGTCCGGCTCGGTGCCCAGCACTCCCAGAGCCTGGAGGCGCTCTTCGCGCACATCCCCGGTCTCGTCGTCGCGATGCCCTCGACTCCCGCCGACGCCAAGGGAATGCTCTCCGCTGCGATCCGCGGCGACAATCCGACGATCTTCCTCGAGCAGAAGCTCCTCTTCTTCGGAGAGCCCGCACCGGTTCCGGAGGAGCGCTACGGGATCGAGCTCGGCGTCGGCCGTGTCGCCCGGGAGGGGACGGACGTGACCGTCGTCGCGCTCGGCGCGCTCGTCCCGCAGGCGCTCCGGGTGGCGCACGAGCTCGAAGGCGAGGGCGTCAGCGTCGAGGTGGTCGATCCGCGCACGCTCGTCCCGCTCGACACCGACCTGATCGCGGCCTCGGTCGCGAAGACGCATCGACTCGTCGTCGCGCACGAGGCCGTCCAGTTCTGCGGCTTCGGCTCCGAGATCGCCGCGCACGTCGCGCAGCACTGCTTCTGGGATCTCGACGCGCCCGTCGTCCGGGTCGGCGCGCCGTCGCACCCGATGCCCTACCAGAAGGATCTCGAGGTGGGCACGCTCCCGGGGCCTGCGGACATTGCGGCTGCGGTGCGCTCGCTCGTCGTCGTCTGAGGCTACAACTAGAGGGGTGGGGGGTCGTCTCAGCGTGCTGCTCGTCGCCGTGGCCGCCGCGGGAGTGGGCGCGCTCCTGCTTGCGCCGGGCGCGCTCGCGCGCGAGTGCGGGATCCCCGACGACAAGCCGCTCTGGGTCGATTTCGCCGGCCACGACGCCCCGCTCCCCCAGAAGCCCGGGCTGACGCTCGCCTACACCTCGGGGACCGAGAAGCCTGCAGCCGCGCGGGCAGCAGGGGCCGCGACCGTCTTCTTCGACCTCAACTTCAACAAGCGCGTGGGCACGCCGACCTTGCCCGCCGACCCGGCGACGATCGTCGAGAAGGCGGACCGGCTCTACGAGTTCGCCGTCTCCGTGACCGGCTGCGCGACGCCGTGGATCGCCGAGAACGAGCTTTTCGGGGCCCAGACGCCGACGCCGTGGACGGAGACGACCGCGCAGTACCGGGAGAACACGCTGATCCTGCTCCGGCGCCTCCGCGAGCGGGGCGCGATCCCGGCGATCACGATCGCGAACCCGCCCTATACCGGGGGCGAGGCCGCCGACTGGTGGCGGGAGCTGGCGAAGACCGCGCTGCTCATCCGGCAGGTGTTCTTCACCGCGCCGAACGTGCCGCAGCTGCATGCGCTCGGCCCGGTGCGCGGGAGCCGCTCGATGCGGCGTGGGATGAGAGGGCTCGTGCGCCGCTTCACCGAGATCGGGATCCCGGCGAGCCGGGTCGCGCTCGAGCTCCAGTTCCACTCTGCGCCGGGCCAGGGCGGCCGCGAGGGGCTGCAGCCGCGCTCGAAGTGGCTGGAGATCGTCAAGCTCGAGGCGCTCGCCGCCCGCCAGGTCACCGCCGAGCTCGGCACCCACTCGATCTGGTCGTGGGGCTGGGCGACGTTCAGCGAGGCGGGGATCGACAAGGACAAGGGCGAGGCCGTCTGCGTCTACCTGTGGGTGCGCGACCCGAAGCTGTGCAGCGGCCCCGGGGCGGCCGGGCCCGCGTTCGATGCCTCACTGACGGCCGGCCAGATCGACCTCCCGGCGGGCGTCGTCTGCGAGACGCCGGTCGGCGAGATCCGCAGCCGCGACGTCGCCCCGCTCGTCCGGACGCTCGGCGACGCCGACATCGCGCGCACCCTCGTCCTGGAGCGCCTGCTCCTGCGCCGGGAGGTCGAGCTCGACGCCCGGCTCTCGCTGACCGCGGAGGCGGCCGCGATCGAGGAGCGCTACGGCGGCAGCGAGCCCGCTTATGTGAGGGCGCTCCGCCGCGGACGGCTGACCCGGGCGGCCGCGCGGGCGCTCCTGACCGACGAGGTCCGCCGCGACGCCGTCCGCGCGCGGTTCACCGTTCCTGCTCCGACCGTCGCAGTCATCGACGCGTTTCGCGCCACCTACGGCGGCCTGCGCGTCCGCCTGATCGAGGTCTCGCGCCCGGTCGGCTGGCTGGGCGGCGGCTTCCGCGGCTACGCGCTCGAGAGCCTCGCACCGAGCCGCGTCTTCGCGCTCGCCCGGCCCGGTCGGGTGCGGAGCCTGCACGGCCGGATCGAAGTCCGCCCGGTCGAGCCGGCGACGGTGCTCGCCGCGCTGCCGCTGCCGCTCGCGCGTCCGGCGATCGTGGGCGCGCTCCGGCGCTTCGGGCGGATCGCGGCCTACGAGAACTGGCTCCTCAAGCGCGAGGCAGCGGCGCTGCTCGAGACGACGTGCAGGGGCGACGACCTCCCCGACCCGGCCGTGCTCGGGCTCGACGACCTCCTACCCTGACCTCCGGCGGGGCCCGGCGAAGCCCCGGTTGCGTCTCCGTTGCGCCTGCGTTAAGGGGCCAACCTCGGGGCCTCCGTGACGTAGAAGTCAGCGTATGGGTATCGCGCACCCCCCGAAGCCACGCACCTCCCGGCTGGACGGCGCGCGCCAGTTCGACTTCTGGCTGGGTGAATGGGACTGCACCTGGGCCGAGGGCGGCGCGGGGACCAACTCCGTCTACCTCGACCTCGCCGACAAGGTGATCGTCGAGAGCTTCGACGGCCGACCCGCCCTCGAGTACCAGGGGATGAGCTTCTCCGTCTACGACCGGCTCGGCGGCCTGTGGCGGCAGACCTGGGTCGACACGGACGGGAACTACCTGACCTTCGAGGGGGCCTGGGCCGACGGCGAGATGGACCTCCGGCGCACGGTCGCCGGTGAGGACGGGCCGACGCTGATGCGGATGCGCTGGCACGAGATCGAGGAGAACTCGCTCGAGTGGTCCTACGAGCGCTCGGATGACCGCGGCGAGACGTGGTCGTCGCTCTGGGAGATCGGCTACCAGCGTGTCCTATAGCTGGGTCGATCCCCACTTCGCGCTCCGCTTCGAGGAGCGCGAGACGGAGCGGCTGACCGAGCGGCTGCTCCAGCGCGTGCGCGTCGAGCGCGACCTCGAGGCCGAGCTCGCTGCGATCCGCTGGACGCGCGAGGGCTGGCGCGAGCTCGACCTCGCGGGCCGGCCGCACCTCCGCCTGCTCTAGCGGCCGCCGCGTCCGCAAAGAGCGGAAAACGGTTCGGCCGCTCCGGGGGCGACCTCCGGAGGCCTCGCGATAATGGCCGTCCTGTGAGCGCTCCCTTCGTCCACCTGCACGTCCACAGCGAGTACTCCGTCCTCGACGGCGCCTGCCGGATCCCGGCGCTCGCGAAGCGGGCGGCCGAGCTGGAGATGCCGTCGGTGACGCTGACCGACCACGGCTCGCTCGCAGGGACGATCGAGCTCTTCAAGGCCGCGAAGGCCGAGGGCATCAAACCGATCGTCGGCTGCGAGGTCTACGTCGCCGACGACCGCCGCTCGCGTACCCGCGGCTACGCGCACCTGACGCTGCTCGCGCGCGACAATGCCGGCTACTCGAATCTGATCAAGCTCTCCTCGCTCGGCTACCTCGAGGGCTATTTCGCCAAGCCTCGCGTGGACTGGGAGCTGCTCGAGACCTACGCGCCGGGCCTGATCGCGCTCTCCGGCTGTCTCAGCGGCAAGGTGAACAAGGCGCTCGAGGAGAACCGGCCCGCCGACGCCCGCGCCGAGCTCGACCGGCTCGCCCAGGTCTTCGGGCGCGACAACACCTACGTCGAGCTCCAGAACGCGGGCCTCGACGTCCAGCAGCGCGTCAACCCGGAGCTCGTCAAGCTCGCCGCCGAGGCGAAGCTCCCGCTCGTCGCGACCGGCGACGTCCACTACCTGACCGCCCAGGACGCCTACTCGCACGAGGCGCTCCTCTGCATCCAGTCGGGCGACTCGCTCAAGAACCCGAATCACTGGCGCTTCGACACGAACGAGTTCTACTTCAAGACCCCGGCCGAGATGGCGCTCGACTTCCCCGGCCACGAGGACGCGATGCGCCGCACCCTCGAGGTCGCCGACCGCTGCAACGTCGAGATCGAGCTGGGGAAGATCCACCTGCCCGAGTTCCCCGTCCCGGACGGGAAGACGTCCTTCGACTACCTCGTCGAGCTGTGCGAGCGCGGGCTCGAGAAGCGCTACGAGCGGGTGACGCCCGAGCTGCGGGAGCGGCTCCAGTTCGAGCTGAAGACCGTCCGCGAGATGGGCTTCCCCGACTACTTCTTGATCGTCTGGGACTTCATCCACTTCGCCAAGACGCACGGTGTCCCCGTCGGCCCGGGCCGCGGCTCCGCCGCCGGCTCGCTCGCCGCGTACTGCCTCGAGATCACCGACATCGACCCGATCCGCTACGGGCTCCTCTTCGAGCGGTTCCTCAACCCGGCCCGGAAGGACATGCCCGACATGGACATCGACTTCGCGGTCGAGGGCCGGGAGCGCGTGATCAACTACGTGGCCGAGAAGTACGGCCGCGACCGCGTCGCCCAGATCATCACCTTCTCGACGATGGCTGCCCGCGCCGCGCTCCGCGACGCCGGCCGCGTGCTCGAGATCCCCTACGGCACGGTCGACCGGCTCGCAAAGCTCGTCCCGGAAGGCCCGGGGCAGACGCTCGAAGAGGCACTGAAGCCGGGGCAGGACCTGAAGAGCGCCTACGACAGCGACCCGGTCGCGAAGGAGATCGTCGACCTGGCCCGGCCGCTCGAGGGCCTGACCCGCGCCGACTCGATCCACGCGGCCGGCGTCGTGATCGGCTCCCGCCCGCTGATCGAGGTCGTGCCGCTCCAGCAGAAGGGCGCCGACCAGGAGGTCGTGACGCAGTTCTCGATGAAGAACGTCGAGGCGCTCGGGCTCCTGAAGATGGACTTCCTCGGCCTGCGCAACCTCGACGTGATCGACAAGGCCGTGAACATGATCGGCGGCGGGCTGGACATCTCGAAGCTCCCTCTGGACGACAAGAAGGTCTACGAGATGCTCGCGAAGGCCGACTCGAACGGCGTCTTCCAGTTCGAGTCGTCGGGGATGCGCGACGCCCTCCGCGCGGTCAAGCCGACGGTCTTCGAGGATCTGATCGCGCTCGTCGCCCTCTACCGGCCCGGCCCGATGCAGTACATCCCGAGCTACGCCGCCCGGAAGAACGGCCGCGAGCCCGTCACGTACATCGACGAGCGCCTGAAGACGATCACGGGCGACTCGTACGGGATCTGCATCTACCAGGAGCAGTACATGCGGATCGCCAAGGAGCTGGCGGGCTTCGACCCGGCCGAGGCGGAGACGCTCCGGCGCGCGATCGGCAAGAAGATCCACGAGCTGATGGCCTCGCTGAAGGACAAGTTCCTCGCCGGCTGCGCCGAGAGCAACGTCACCCCGTCGGTGGCCGCCCAGCTCTGGAAGGACATGGAGTCATCGCAGGACTACTCCTTCAACAAGGCGCACTCGGCCTGCTACGCGCTGATCGCCTACCAGACCGCCTGGCTGAAGGCGAACCACCCGTGCGAGTACATGGCCGCGCTGATCTCTTCGGTGATGAGCACGAAGGACCGGGTGCCGATCTACGTCAACGCGTGCCACGACATGGGGATCAAGGTGCTCCCGCCCGACGTGAACACCTCCCAGACCGACTTCGCGGTCGTCGAGGGCGAGATCCGCTTCGGCCTGAACGCGGTCAAGAGCGTCGGCGAAAGCGCCGCGCGCGCGATCATCCGCGCCCGGGAGGAGGGCGACCCCTTCGAGTCGATCTGGGACTTCACCGAGCGCGTCGACCCACAGGTCGTGAACAAGCGCTCGCTCGAGGCGCTCGTCAAGTGCGGCGCGCTCGACTCGACCGGCGCGACGCGGCTCGGGATGCTCGGCTGCCTCGAGCAGTCGCTCGCCTGGGGGCAGAAGCACGCGGCCGACCGGCTCGCGGGCCAGGGCTCGATCTTCGATCTCGGCGACGGCGGTGCCGCCGAGGAGACCCGGCCGAAGCACCATCCCGCGATCGCCGGCGGCGAGTTCGAGAAGGCCGAGCTGCTGAAGCTGGAGAAGGAGACCCTCGGCCTTTACGTCTCCGAGCACCCGCTCCACGCCGTCCGCGACCAGCTGCGCCGGAAGACCGACTGCACCCTGGCGGAGCTCGAGCGCCGCCGGGACGGGGAGATGGTCACGGTGGGCGGGATCGTCTCCTCGCTCAAGCAGCTGACCACGAAGAAGGGCGAGCAGATGGTCTTCCTGCAGCTGGACGACCCGACCGGCGGCGGCGAGGTGGTCGTCTTCAGCTCGACCTATGCCACCTCGCGCGAGCTCTGCGTCACCGACCGGATCCTCGTGATCAAGGGCCGGGTCGACCACAAGCAGCAGGGCGAGACGAAGCTGATCGCGCTCGAGCTCGCGCCCTTCGAGGCGGTGGCGGCGCGGACCGAGATCCGCTTCAAGGTCGACGCCCGCGCCGCGAAGGCCGGGATCGTCAAGGAGCTCGCCGACCTCGTCAAGGAGTACCCCGGCGAGTCGCGCGTCCTCCTCTCGCTCGAGACCTCGCTCGGCCCGAAGACGCTCGCGCTCGGCCCCCAGTACCGGGTCGCGATCGACTCAGACTTCATCACCGACGCCCGCCTCCGGCTGGGCGTCGAAGCCGTGCTCTAGCTGAGGCCCTTCTCTCGGAGCTCGCCGAGGGCGCGCTCCGACTTCGCGAGGTGGAGGCCCATCCCGCGCAGGATCTCGGGCGCCTTCGTGAACTGGATCTCGGCGTAGGCGACGACCTGGATCTGGTTCCCCCAGGGATCGAGGAACGAGTTGCCGGCGAAGACCTCGACGCCGCGGGCGCGGGCGGCGGCGAGCACGGTCTCGGGCTCGTCGACGACGAGCCCGAGGTGCCGGTTCGCGTCGGGCTCGGTCGAGCCGCCCTCCATCAGGGCGAGGAACTGATCGCCGAAGTCGACGAAAGCCGCACCCGGGGCGCGCCCGCGCTGCTCGAGCTCGAAGAGGGAGCCGTAGAACGCGAGCGCCTCCTCGACCGAGCCGACCTCGAGCGCGACGTGGTTGATGCCGACGGCGCGGGCCACGGAACCGACCTTACCCCGCCGGTGTAGGAGGATCGAGTGGTGAGCCGGCCACCGAGAGAGGACGAGCTCGTCGAACGGGCGCGCCGCGGAGACGGTGCGGCCTTCGCGTCGCTCGTCCGCGACCACGAGGAGCTCGCCTTCCGCACCGCCTACCTGATCGCCCGCAACGCCGCCGACGCCGAGGACGCCGCCCAAACAGGGCTGACGAAGGCCTTCTACGCGCTCAGGCGCTTCCGGCGCGGCGAGCCGTTCCGGCCGTGGCTGCTCGCGATCGTGGCGAACGAGGCGCGCAACCGCCGGCGGGGCGCGGGCCGCCGCGAGGCGCTTGCGCTCCGCGCCGCCCACGAGCTTCCCTCGGAGGGCGCGGCTCCGTCCCCCGAGGGAAGGCTTCTCGGCCGCGAGCAGCGGGCGGAGCTGCTCGCCGCCCTCGAGCGCCTCCCCGAGGACGACCGAGAGGTGCTCTCCTGCCGTTACCTGCTCGACCTCGCGGAAGCCGAGACGGCCCAGGTGCTCGGGCTCCGCCGCGGCACCGTCAAGTCGCGGACGTCACGGGCGCTCGACCGGCTGCGCGCCGAGCTGGGGGAGGAGACGCGATGACCGGGATCGAGCGGCGGCTGCGCTCCCTCGGCGCCGAGCTCGCCTACCCCGAGACGCCTGCACTCGGCCTCGACCTGCGTCGCAGCCGTTCCCGCCTGCTCGCCGTGGCGCTCGCGCTCGCCGCGGTCCTCGCCGCCGGCGTGCTCGCGCTCTCGCCGGGCGCCCGCAGCGCCTTCCTCGAGCTCTTCCAGCTGCGCGGGGCCACGGTCGTCCGGGTGGACAAGCTGCCCCCGGCCGTGCGGATCGGCCGGCTCGACCTGATCGGCGCGCGGGTCAGCCGGGCCGAGGCCGAGCGCCGAGCCGGGTTCGCGCTCCTCGACCTCGGCGAGCCCGACTCGATCCACCTGCGCGGCGAGGTCGTCACCCTGGTCTACGGAACCGTGGAGCGCCCGCGCCTCCTGCTCTCCGAGTCGCGGGTCACGATCTGGGATCAGTTCGTCAAGAAGGCGGCGGGCTCGGAGACGACAGTCGAGCGGGTCAGGGTCGGCGGCGCGGACGGCCTCTTCCTCTCCGGGGCCGGGCACTACGTGATGTTCCGCGAGCCGAACGGGGAGATCGCTGTCGAGCGCGCCTTCCTCGCGGGGACGACGCTGCTCTGGAACCACGGCGAGCTGCTGTTGCGGCTCGAGGCCGACGTCGGCCGGGCCGAGGCGATCCAGCTTGGCGAGTCCGTGCGCTGAGGGAACCGGTTCCGTCTGAGCGGTGTATCCCCGACGACACTCCCATCAGGAGGAGAGAGATGAAGAAGCTCGGGATCACCGTTCTCGTCGTCGCCGCCGTCGCCGCGCCCGCTGCGCTCGCCGGAGGCTGGGCGACCGTCGGGCTCAGCAGCCTGCCGCCCCAGGGGCTCGCAGCCGGGGCCGACTGGCCCGTCGAGGTGACGGTGCTCCAGCATGGCAGGACGCCGCTTGCCGGCGTGCGGCCGACGATCACGGTTCGCGACGTCGCCACCGGGGAGATCGGCGGCACGTTCGCGGCCAAGCCGACCGGCAAGACCGGCGTCTACAGCGCGGTCGTCCGCTTCCCCCGCGCCGGGACGTGGAGCTACGAGGTCTATGACGGCTTCACGGCGTACGGCAACGCCCAGATGCACACGTTCAAGCACGTGACGATCGGGACCGGTGGCGGCGGCACGAGCCTCTGGCTTGCGGCGGCCGCGGTCGCTCTGGCGCTTGCCCTCCTCGGCGCGGCGGCGGTGGTCGTCCGTAGGCACCACCACGCGCCCGAGCTGCGGCCGGCCCGCCTCTAGTCCGGCAGCAGCGGCGGCGACCACCCGCGCGCCCGCCCCACGAGGGCGCCGCGGGTGATCGCCGCCGCCCCGAAGCGATCGTGCACCTGATCGA
>JBBQHQ010000052.1:0-15641 GCA_038324115.1 Gaiellales bacterium | reverse complement strand
GCTAGGTGCTCGCGACGGGTCCCGTCCTCGAAGGAGAAATCGAGAACGAGATCGGCGTCGAGCGCGTGTGCAACGCGCCTCAGCGTCGCGAGCCGTGGCTCGTGCTCGCCTCGCTCGAGGCGGGCGATCGCGGGCTGCGAGACGCCGCAGCGCTTCGCCAGCTCGGTTTGCGACAAACCATGCTCGATCCGGAAAGCGATCAACTGCCGCGCGATCGCCTCGTACGGCGAGAGTTCCTCGAGCGCAGCCTCGTACTCCGGATCCTTCCGGAGCTCGCGGTCTAGCTCTTTGAGTGTCTTCGTCGCCATCGGGTTACCTCATTTCTCGTGTCGCTCAGCGCGATGTTTGAGCGCGATGCTGGTCTAGGTGTTTCTGTGCTTCGCGAACGGCTCGCTCAAGGTCGCGGTCGCTCGTCTTGTGGAAGGCACCGAAGAGGATGAAGGCCCGGCCGTCTTGCACATACAGGATGCGGTACTGCTGGCCGCCGAAACGAGTCCGAAGCTCTCTGAAGCCGGAGCCCTTGACGGCGCTCGTATCCGGGAACCCGAGGCTCGGGCCGAAGACCTCGAGTCGCCCGATCGCCTGCACGACCTTTGCTCGGTGCTTCGCCGGCAGGCTGAGCAAGAAGTCGAGCACGGGCGCTTCGCCTGCTGGTGCTTCGTAGTACCGGACCTCCCATGTCTCGTTGACCGCCACGTTCTTGGCTTATACCACGCTTGGTATAATAACACGGATGTTATAGAAGTACAAGACTGTGGGTATCAGCGGAGCTGGGTCAGGCGGGCCTGCGTGTTGGCCCGCGCGAGGTACGCGTCAACGAGAGCGGCGGCTTCGGACTCCGAGCCGGGCATCAACTTCCCGTAGAGGTCGTAGGTCGTCTGGATCGAGGCGTGACCCATGTAGGTCGTGATCGCCTTTGCGTTCACGCCCGCGGCGATCAGGACCGACGCGAATGTGTGGCGCGCCTCATGGAGGCCGATCGGCTTCAGTCCGGCTCGCTTCCAGGCGGTCTGTGTTCGCCGCCAGACGTTCGACGGTTGGAACGGCGTCTGCGCGCTCGACCCGAAGACGAGGCCCGTGTCGCGTCGCTCTCGGGTCTTGTGTTCCACGAGCACGTCGCGTAGTGCGCCGACGATCGGGACTCTGCGGCGTCCCGCTCGGCTCTTCGGCTCGACGACGACTCTGTCCTTTTCGTCGTAGGCGCGCTCCACGTGAATCACGCCTGCAGCCAGATCGACGTCCTCCCAGCGGAGCGCCATCAGCTCGCCGCGGCGCAAGCCGGCGTAGAGCGCCGTCGCCCAGATGGCGCGATCGCGTTCGGGCAGCACGGCCAGGAGTTGCTCGGCTTCCTCCGGCGATGCGATCCGCTCGCGTCGGCCACGAACCGCTGGAAGCCGCAGATGGCTGCACGGGTTCACGGCGACGTCGCCGTCCTCGACCGCCCGGCGAAAGATCACGCGCAGCGGCATGAGAGCGTTCCGGACCGTCGACGGGTCGCGGCCCTTGGCGAGGAGGTCATCTGCGATTTGCTGGACGTCGCGGCGCTGGACGTCGCCCAGGCGCGTCGGACCAAGCTGCGGGACGACGTGGTCGCGAAGGGCGGCCTCGTAGCTTCGGATTGCGCTGGGCTTGTAGAGATCGCCCGAGCGGGTGCGGACGCGGCCGGACTTCATCCCGGCGACGAGCTCCTCGGCGGCCTCGCTCACACTCGTGTGCGCCGGTGCGCGCATGGTCCCTCTGCGGACGCCCGTCTGCGTCTCCGATCGCCAAGCTCGCGCGTCGGCGAGGGTCGGGAAGGTCTTGCGGATGCGGGTGGACTCCCGCGCGCTCCACACGCTCGCCTGGTACGTCGGCTGGCAATTGCAGCGGCCGCCGTTCCGAGAAGCGCAGGCCTTCTTGTGCCTGACCTCGATTCCGGTGCGCTGCGCCATGCCGAAGACGCTACTCACCGCGTCGGACGTTCCGCGCGACAGTCGCGCGACAGTCTCCTGGCGTCCGTGGCCATCTCGCAGGTCGGGACCGCCGACCCTCGTCAAGTCAGAAAGAAAGCAAGAAAGCCTGGAAACAAGCTACTTCTTGCAGGACAATCGAGAAATGCCCCCGGGCCGAATTGAACGGCCGCACGCGGTTTAGGAAACCGCTGCTCTATCCACTGAGCTACGGGGGCGGATGGCTCAACCAAGCCGTTTCTACGGTTTGGTGATCTCTTCACTGTAGCCCTACGAGCGCGCGCCGTCCGCTGCGTTCGAGAGGATTGGCCACCCGATCGGAGGAATTTGCCTGTGAACCTTTCGCGCGCACATGCTCCGAGCGCCCCGTCTGTGCGGTCGCTCGCGAGGATCGCGATCGCCGGCGCTCTACTCTTCCCGCTCCTGCTGGTCGTGATCGCTGCAATCCAGTGGGACTTCCTTCACGAGCGAGGCTGGCGGGTCTTCGATCACGGCGACGTCACCTGGCCGAGCGGAACGGCTCTCGGGCCCTCCGGCTTCCTGCAGGTCATCAACTTCCTCATCCTCGGCGTCTCGCTGCTCGCCCTGGCCGTCGCGCTCCGCCGCTCCGTGCAGACCCGCCGCAACGTCGGCTCGTGGCTCGTCGGCCTGATGGGGGTCGCGCTGCTCCTCAGCGCGTTTCGCATCGACCACTCGACGGCGTTCTCCGGGGAAGGGGGGTCGCCGGAGACCTGGAACGGCGTCGTCCACGGGATCGCGTTCTTTCTCCTCCTGATCGCAACATTGCTGAGCACGATCGTTCTGGGATTCCAGCTCCGCAAGGACCCCCAATGGTCGGACCTCGGCCGAATCTCGCTCGCCGTCGCGATCGCGTTGCCACTGGCGTTCATCGGACTAGGAGCGCTCAACGGCGCACTCGGCTTCTATCTCTTTCTCGCGATCTTGCTCGGCTGGGTCGTCGCCCTCGCGTCGCGGGCGCTTCGGCTCGCGTCCCCGACACCGGTGTGACGCGCAGCGGGCGCGAAGGGTTGTCCGCGCCCGCTGCGTCGATCTTCGTCTAGAGAGAGAGGTCCGATGGATGGTTATGCGCAACACAGGGGGAACCGCTGCTCTATCCACTGAGCTACGGGGGGCGGGTGCCCCTCACTCTAGCCCGGCTCGACTCATACGATCTCGACCCGCGCCGAGCCGAGCAGGCCCTGCGGCCGCACGTTCATCAGCGCGATCAGGAGCGATCCGAGCAGGATCAGGCGGGTGATGCTCGGCTCGGTCACGAGGCGGTTCTCCCAGACGAAGGAGGCGAGGTAGAGCACGGGCACGAGCGCGGCAGCGCGCCACCGGCCCCTGATCAGTGTGAGCAGGCAGATCGCGAGGAGCAGCAGCCCGTAGGCGGCGTTCCCGCCCGACTTCGGATGCGTCAGCAGCACCATCCAGCCGTCGACCGCGTCGCCGATCCAGCCTCCCGGGCCACCGGGCGAGCCCGCCGTCTGCTCCGGCCAGGCGGCCGCGGCGATCGCATGCACGCCGAAGCCGAACGCGACCGTCCCGGCGAGCACGGAGGCGAGCAGCCGCCAGGGCCGCAGCCAGGCGACGAGCGCGACGAGTACGAGGGCGTAGAAGACGACCCTCGACTTCTCAGGCGTCCGCAGCACCTCGAGCACGACGTTGATGGTGACCGCGCCGATCACCACGCCCGCGATCGAGCCGGCGCCGCCGAGGATCACCATCGCGTAGAGCGTGATCAGCAGCGCGAGGTCGAAGTTGCTGGGGAAGACGCCGTTCTGGAGCGGCGCGAAGATCGTCCCGGTCAGCCCCGCGATCCCGGCTCCGAAGCTGAAGGCGAGCAGCTTCAGCCGGTTGATCGGCATCCCCATCAGCTCGGCCGCGAGCGGATCCTCGCGCAGAGCCCGCCACGCCCGGCCGACCCGCGAGTCGTTGAGCAGGAAGAGGCCGGAGACGACCACCGTGAAAACCGCGAGCGCGAGGTAGAAGTACTGCGTCACCGTCTCGACCTTGAAGAAGACGAGGTCGAACTGGTCGATCCCGGCGATCCCGTTCGGGCCGCCCGTGATGTCCACCGGCCCGTCCTTCCACGGCGGCGTGATCCGGTTCGCGTTCGTGACGAGGACGACGAAGATCGTCCCGAAGAAGAGGGTCACGATCGCGAGGTAGTCGCCGAGGAGGCGGCGGGAGGGCAGCGCCACGACGAAGCCGAGGAGCGCCGTCCCGACCACGATCAGGGGGACGGTGACGAGCGCGGGCCAATGCACCTTGAACTGGTCGGAGGAGAGCAGCGCGAACGAGTAGGCGCCGAAGCCGTAGAAGGCGACGTAGCCGAGGTCGAGGAGCCCGGCGAAGCCGACGACGACGTTCAGCCCGAGCGCGAGCAGGGCGTAGATCGCGGTCACGGTGGCGACCTGCATCACGTAGTCCGAGCTGACGAAGAGCGGCATCACCGCGGCGGGGACGACCACGAGCGCGAGGCGCACGACCGCCGGGATCCGCTGCCAGCGCCGCTCGAGACCGGACCGGCGGCCGCCTGCGGTTCGCTCCTCGTGGGTGGCGACCCATTCGTCCTTGCCGATCGCGGGCTTCCGGGGCTCGTCGGCCATCAGACCTTCTTCAGCTGCGGTTTGCCGAGCAGGCCGTTGGGTCGGATGAGGAGCATGACGATCAGGAGCGAGAAGACCCAGAAGTCCTGGAACGTCGAGCCCTGCGGGAGGTAGCCGGCGGCAAGCGCCTCGCCGAGCCCGATCAGGAGCCCGCCGAGCACGGCGCCCGGGATGCTGCCGATCCCGCCGACGACTGCCGCGGTGAAGCCCTTGAGCCCGGCGTAGAAGCCCATGAAATGGTAGATGTTGCTGAAGAGGAGCCCGATCATCACCCCAGCGGCGCCCGCCAGCGCGGAGCCGATGAAGAAGGTGATCGCGATCACCCGGTCGATGTCGATTCCCATCATCGACGCGGCCTCGCCGTCGTAGGCGGTCGCCCGCATCGCCTTGCCGAGTCGGGAGCGCTTGACGAGCAGGGTCAGCAGCACCATCAGGACGAGCGCGCTTCCGACCGTGATCAGGCGGATCAGCGAGACGTTCAGCGGCCCCGTGTGGATCCCGCGGACGACGAGGTCGCCGCCCGCGAGGTCGAAGCTGTCGTAGCTGCGGTACTGCGCCCCGAAGATGAGGAGCGCCGAGTTCTGGAGCAGGAACGCGACTCCGAGAGCGGAGATCAGCGGCGCGATCCTGGGTGCGTTCCGGAGCGGCCGGTAGGCGAAGCGCTCGATGAAGACGCCGAGAATGCCGCAGCCGAGCATTGCAGCGACGAACATCAGGACGATCAAAAAGACGATGTTCACCGTCGGCGCCGCCGAGCCCCCGAGCCACTGGAGGACGAAGTAGCCGATGAACGCGCCGACCATGAAGACGTCACCGTGGGCGAAGTTGAGCAGCTTCAGCGTCCCGTAGACCATCGTGAAGCCGAGCGCGATCAGGGCGTAGATGCTGCCCAGCGTGACGCCGTTGACGAGCAGTTGGACGAGCTTGTACCAGTCCACAGATGAGGCTGCGGGCGGCCCGCGCGTGCGGGCCGCCCGCGAGCGTTGCTAGCGAACCGTTCTCGGTCCGGTCTTCGTGATCTGGAACGTGAAGAACCGCGCGCCGATCCGGTCGCCACGCCAGTTGAAGCGCACCGGCTGGCCGATGATCGACGTCTTCAGGTTCGTCTTGCGCATCTGGGCGAGCACCTCCGCCCGCGTCGCCTTGCCGTCCTTGCAGGCCCGGGCGACGGCCTGCACCGTCGCGATCCCGGTGATGTAGCCGAGCGGTCCGAACGTCGTCAGCGGCGCCTTCTTCCCGAATTCCTTGAAGTACGCCGAGACGGTCGAGCGGGCCGTCCTGAAGGTGCGCACGTCCGGCCCGAAGGTCGAGAAGTACGACCCCGTGATCTTGAAGTCGTTCGAGTAGCCGGCATCGCTGGAGAAGAGCGTGATCCGCTTCCCCTGCTCACGCAGCTGGTTTCCGATCAGCTGCATCTGCGTCGCGAGCTGGATCGGCAGGTACACGACGTCGGTGCCGTTCGGGATGTCGGTGATCACGGAGGAGAAGTCGAACTGCTTCTGCGTGATCGACGTCCGCTTGACGTTGACCTTGGCCTTCTTCAGCAGCCTCTGCACCTCGTCGGCGAGCGGGACGCTGTACGAGGACTGGTCGTCGATGATGACGACGTCCTTCGCCTTCAGCTTGTCGATCATGTACCGGCTCGACGAGAGCGCCTGGATGCCGTCGGGCGCCGCGATCCGGAAGAACGTGGGATTGGTGCCGTCGGTCAGCGAGGTGCGCGTGGCCGAGGCTGCGATGTAGCTCATCCCCGCCCGCTTGAAGATCGGCTTCGCCGCGAGCACTTCCTGGCTCGCGCCCGGCCCGAGGACGGCCAGGAGGTTCTTGTTCGCGACGAACTGCTGCGCGATCGTCGCGACTTCCTTCGGGTCGAACTGGGTGTCGCCCTCGACGATGTTGATCCTGGGGCGCTTCCCCTGCTTGTTCCACTGCCGGGCGTAGAAGACGGTCCAGTTACGGAGCTCCTCGCCGATCGACGCGGCCGGGCCGGTGTTCGGCCCGAAGTATCCGATCGTTGCCTCGCTCTTGCACGAGACGGCGGACGCGGTCGCGCCGCCCTGAGCCGCGCTCGTCGAGAGCGAGCCGACGATGGCTGCCGCAAGCGCCAGCGTCCCGATCACGATCAGCTTCCTCATCGTTACTCCTTTTACCGTTGCCGTTCGGGTGAGCGAATACTTCGTCGGAACAGGGTTCGAGTCAACTTCCTAGGCCGGACGGTCAGACCTCGTTGCCATAGCCCTCCTGGAGGAAGCGGGGCGCGTACTCCGCGTGCTCGGCCGCACTCGGGAGCTCGAAGCCGAGCGAGTCCGCGAGCCGGTCGATCACGTTGAAGTACGCGGCGACGTAGAGGGCGTCCACGAGCGCTTCGGAGGAGACGCCCTCCGGCCGCTCGATCGGCTCGTCGGGAGCGAGCGTGACCGCCTGGAGGAAGCCCAGCGTCCCACGCAGCCGCTCGTCGATCGGCGCCGTCCGGTAGTCAGCGAGCACGGCCTCGACCACCTCGGCTCCGAGCGCGAACGACGCGACCGCGCCGTGGGACTCCGTTCAGAACGGGCATTGGTTTTGGGAGGAGACGAAGGTGGCGAAGAGCTCACGCTCGCCGGCGCTCCACTCCGAGGGGCCCCGCATCACGTCCTGGAGCGCGTGGGAGAAGGGCTTGCCGAAGAAGTCGGACCGGTAGGCCATCGTGCGGACGACGTCCAGGTCGGCGCCGGTCTCGACGTTCCGGACGACCTCGAGCCGCACTACGTGTACCCCCGTTCGAGGAACTTCGCCTCGTGCTCGAGCAGGCCGTCCTTGCCGAGCACCTCGGAGATCGGGACGAATCCGAACGAGTCGGCGAGCCGCGTGATCAGGTTGAAGTAGGTGGAGACGTAGAGCGCGTCGGCGAGCGCCTGCTTGGAGACGTTCGCGGGCACGTCGGCGGCGGTCAGCTCGTCAGGGGTCAGGGTCATCTTCTGGATGAAGGCGAGCGTGGCGCGGAAGCGCTCGTCGATCGGGGCGGTCCGGTAGTCGTCCAGCACGGCTTCGACGATTGCCGCGTCACCAAGCGCTACGGTCGCGACCGCGCCGTGGGCTTCCGTTCAGAACGGGCATTGGTTCTGGATCGAGGTGAAGGCGGCGATCAGCTCGCGCTCGCCGACGCTCCACTCCGACGGCCCTCGCATCACGTCCTGGAATGCCTCCGAAAGCGGCCGGCCGCACAGCTCCTCGCGGTACATGAGCATGTGGCCGACGTCGGAGACGAAGCCGCCCTCGGCGCGCACCTGCTCCAGCATCGCGCGCACCTCGGGGGTGTGATTCTCCTTGAGGACGGCGAGCCTGCTCATGCGCTCGCGATCGCGGCGAGGCCGCGCTCCAGCCGGTGCCGGGCCGCGCCCAGCGCCGTCGCGACGGTGGCCTCGAAGATCGCGTCCTCCGAGTAGCCGAGCTCCTTCAGCGCGTCGATGTCCCGGTCGAGCACCTTGTAGGCGTGCTTCGAGACCTTCTCCAGGTATGCCGCCAGCTCCTCGGGGTAGTCGCCGACGGCGATCCCGCGGCGCAGCTCGGGGTCGAGCTCGCCGGGTGAAGCGAGGACGGCCTGCTCCAGCTTCAGCATGTAGGGCGCGTGAGGATCCTGCACGGGACCGAACGTAACATGTCACCGGGCCGAAGTCACGCGCCGGCGAGGGCCACGAGCAGCCGGCCCAGATCCTCCTCGTCGTTGTAGAGGTAGGGGGAGGCGCGGATCCCGCCGACCCCACCGCTCCGCCGTAGCGAGGCCGCCACTCCTGCGCGCTCCAGCCGCCCGAGTAGCGCCTCGTCTCCCTCGAAGACGACGACGCCTGAGCGGCGCTCGCGCTCGCGGGGGCTGACGAGCGCGACCCCTGCCTCGTCGAGCCCGTCGATCAGCGCCTCGACGAGCGCCTGGACGCGGCTCTCGATCGCCGCGCTGCCGAGCTCGAGCAGCGCCTCGAGGGCGGCGGCGAGCGCGGCGGCGGCGAGGTAGGGGCCGGTGCCGCCGAGCTCGAGCTTCTGCGCGGTCTCGAGCCAGCCCAACTCGTCGAGCGGGCCGCGCGCTGGGTCGCCGAGGTAGGCCGTCCAGCCGCCGGCCGGCTCTGCGAGCGTCATGTAGCCGCGGAGGACGGGATCGAGCTCGTCGAGGAGCCCGCGGCGCACGTAGAGGAAGCCGAGGCCGAAGGGCGAGCACAGCCACTTGTGCGCGCCGACCGCGAGCACGTCCACCGGCGTCTCCCGGACGTCGAACGGAACGGGGCCGACGTGCTGGGCGCCGTCCGCGACGAGCAGGACCCCTGCGTCCTGGCAGACCCTGCCGAGCCCGGCGAGGTCGACGCGCTCGCCGGTCACCTCCTGCACCGAGCTGACGACGACCGCGCGGGTGCGCCCGTCCAGCACGGCTGCGAAGTCCTCGGGCCGCGCGCTCGGGACGAGCCGCACCTCCGCGCCGAGCCTCCGCCAGGGCAGCACCGTCCCGATGAACTCGATCGCGGTGCAGACGACGTTGTCGCCCGGGCCGATCCCGAGCGCCCCAGCGACCGCGTTCAGGCCGTGTTGGGTGCTCTCGACGAGCGCGATCTCGTGCTCGCCCGCGCCGACGAGGGTGGCCGCAGCGCGGCGGGCGCGGGCCATCGCCTCGAAGGCGACGACCGTGTCCTCGGTGACCGAGCCTGCGCCGGGCGCGGCGACCCCGGCGCAGTACGCCTCGATCGCGGCGAGCGCCTCCGGCGGCGGGAGCCCGCGGCAGGCCGTGTCCAGGTACGCCCTGCCCTGCGTCGCGGGATAGCGGCCGCGGATGGCGGCCCAGTCGATGGCGGCAGCGGGCATCTGGGCGAGTCTGTCAGGTGGCTCGCTCCGGGCCCCAGGAGACGGCCGAGGTTGTGTTCTTCCGCGGCCCGCGAGAGACTCGTCTGCTCTCGCCGGCACCGCTCCGGTGCCGGGAGACGCAAGGGAGAGGAGGGCACATGAAAGTCAGGCTGATCACTGCGGCGACGCTCGTCGTCGTGCTCGTCGGCACCGTGGCCACGCTCGCGTGGGCACGCGGTCAGGCAGACAACACGATCAACGCCTGCGTCGCGAAGAACGGCGACGTCAGCATCCCGGCCGGGGCGTGCAAGAAGGGCGAGACGCCGACGTCCTGGAGCATCACCGGGCCGGCCGGGCCGCAGGGCCTGCAGGGGCCGCAAGGGGCGCAGGGAGCGCAGGGCCCCGCGGGCGCAAGCGGTGGCGGGGCGACGCCCGCGGATGCCACACAGGGGAGCTTCACGGTGACGGGCGCGCAAGGCCCGATCACGGGCGACGGCCCTGGGGGCGTGATGATCCTGATCGGGCTCTCACACGCGATCGTCTCCCCGCGGGATGCGGCGAGCGGGCTGCCGACGGGCAAGCGCCAACACAAGCCGCTGACGATCACGAAAGAGCTCGACAAGTCGACGCCGCTCCTGCTCAGGGCGCTCGTCACGAACGAGAACCTGTCGGCGGTCACGTTCACCCTGACCCGGAACGGCTCGCCGTACACGACGGTCAAGCTGACGAACGCGAGCGTCGCCAGCCGCACGCAGACGGGCGGCGTGGAGGAGCTCGAGTTCACGTACCAGAAGATCGAGTGGACCTGGATCGACGGCGGGATCAGCGCCCAGGACGACTGGTCGACGCCGGTCGCCTGAGCTGCGCGAGTGGGGTGGCGGGCTGCGGTGCCGCCACCCCGCCCAGCCGTCCGGGGCGGGCCTACGCGGGCGGAAAGAGGCCGGCCCGGGCGAGGCTGCCGGGCGGCTCCTTGCCGAGTTCGGCTGCGAGCCAGCGGGCCGTCCCGATCGCCGTGCCGAGGTCGATCCCGGTCGCGTGGCCCATCCGCTCGAGCGCGTAGACGAGGTCCTCGGTGGCGACGTTGCCCGTGGCGGCCGGGGCGAAGGGGCAGCCGCCGACGCCCGCGAGCGACGCGTCCAGCGTGGGGACGCCTGCGCCGACCGCCGCCAGCGCGTTCGCGACACCGGTGTTGCGCGTGTCGTGGAAGTGCGCGCGGAGCGGGATCCCGGGCGCGCACTCCCGGGCGAGCGCAAAGCGCCGCTCCACGTCGCGCGGCACGGCGACGCCGATCGTGTCGGCGAGCGCCAGCTCGTCGGGGCCCGTCTCGGCGAGCCGCGCGACGACCTCCCCGACCCGCTCCTCGGCGACTTCGCCCTCGAACGGGCAGCCGAAGGCGACCGAGACGGTGACGGTGAGCCGGACGGCGTCCGCAGCGGCGCGCGCGCGCAGCCGGCCGGCGAGCGCGAGCGCGGCCTCGGTCGCCATCCCCTGGTTGCGCTCGCCGAAGCTGTCGGTCGCGCTGACGACCGTGTTCAGCTCCCGGAAGCCCGCGGCGAGCGCCCGGTCGTAGCCGCGCTCGTTCAGGACGAGGGCGACGTAGGTGACGCCCTCGTGCGGGCGCAGGCCCGCCGCGACCGCCTCCGCGTCGGCCATCTGGGGCACGCGCTCCGGGTGGACGAACGACGCGACCTCGAGCCGCCGCGCGCCGCCCGCCACGGCCCGCTCGACCAGCTCCAGCTTCTGCGCGGTCGAGAGGAGCCGCGGCTCGTTCTGGAGCCCGTCCCGCGGCGCCACCTCGACGATCTCGACTGAACCCGGCATCCCACCGGCACGATAGACCGGTGAGCATCGTCCTGAGCGTCCTCGACCAATCGCCGATCTCCGAGGGATCGACCGGCGCCGACGCGCTCCGCAACTCGATCGACCTCGCCCGCCACGTCGAGACGCTCGGCTACGCCCGCTACTGGGTCGCCGAGCACCACGGGACGCCCATGCTCGCGAGCGCCGCCCCCGAGATCCTGATCGGGGCGATCGCGGCGGCGACGGACCGGATCACCGTGGGGAGCGGCGGGGTGATGCTCCCGCACTACAGCCCGCTCAAGGTCGCGGAGCAGTTCAGCATGCTCGCGGGGCTCTATCCCGGCCGGATCGACCTCGGCCTCGGGCGCGCGCCCGGCACCGACCCGCCGACGATGTACGCGCTCCAGCGCGACCGCCGCCAGGGCTCGCCGGACGACTTCCCCGAGCAGCTGGCGGAGCTGCTGGCCTACCTCGAGGACGACTTCCCCGACGGCCACATGTTCGCGCGGCTGGCGGCGCTCCCGGGTGGGCCGGACCGCCCCGAGGTCTGGCTGCTCGGCTCCTCGCCGCAGAGCGCGATCTGGGCGGCGGAGCTCGGCCTGCCCTACGCGTTCGCCGACTTCATCAATCCCGCCGGCGCCGAGCTCGCGCAGCTCTACCGCGACCGTTTCCAGTCCTCGCTGCGCCGCTCCGAGCCGTACGTCGCCGTCGCCTCGTCCGTGATCTGCGCCGAGACCGACGCCGAGGCCGAGCGGCTCTCGGCGAGTGCGCGGATGGCCTTCAGCCTCCTCCGCCGCGGCCAGCTGATCCCCGTCCCGCGCGTCGAGACCGCCCTCCGCTACCTCGACGGCCACGAGGCCTCGACCGGGCGGCGCTGGATCGTCGGCGGCCCCGAGACGGTCCGGGCCGGCGTGGATGCCCTCGTCGCGGAGTACGGCGCCGACGAGGTGATGGCCGTGACGATCACCTTCGACCACGACGCGCGGAAGCGCTCCTACGAGCTCCTCGCCGCCGCCTGCGCGGACTGACGCAATCCCTCCGAGGCCCCAGGTACCGTTGCCCCGTCCCGCGACCGAGTCCAAGACCCTGACCTCGACCATCGCTACAGATGCGGCCACCTGGTGGCAACGAGCCCACGACGACGAGCGTGAGTTGCTCGTCGCCTACTTCTCGATGGAGTTCGGCGTCGACGAGAAGCTGCCGATCTACTCGGGCGGCCTCGGCGTCCTTGCCGGCGACCACCTGAAGGCTGCGGCCGAGCTCGGGATCCCGCTTGTCGGGGTCGGGCTCCTCTACCGCGGCGGCTACTTCAAGCAGGGACTCGACGAGGCCGGCCGCCAGACGGAGGAGTACCAGCCCGTCGACCCGCAGGCCCTCGGGCTCGTCCGGGAGGACGTGACCGTCCAGGTCGAGCTCGACGGCCAGGAGATCTCCGCGAACATCTGGCGCTACGACGTGGGGTCGGTGCGGCTCTACCTGCTCGAGGTCGAGTGGCTCACTGACGCGCTTTACGGCGGCGACCGCGAGCACCGGATCCGGCAGGAGCTGCTGCTCGGCGTCGGCGGTGTCCGCGCGCTCTCCGCGCTCGGGATCGAGCCGACCGTCTTCCACATGAACGAGGGGCACTCCGCCTTCCTCGCGATCGAGCGCGTCCGCGAGCTCGTCGCCGACGGGGAGGAGCCCGCGGAGGCGATTGAGCAGGTGCGGCGGACGACCGTCTTCACCACCCACACCCCCGTCCCCGCCGGCAACGAGGTCTTCGGCGACGAGCTCGTGCTCCGGTACGTCGCCGGGCTCGCGGCGCAGGCGGGCCTCTCGGACGAGCAGCTGCTCTCGTTCGGGCGCTCGACGGAGGAGGACGATGCGTTCGGGATGACCCCGCTTGCGCTGCGGTTCTCCGCGTACGCGAACGGGGTCTCGGAGCTGCACGGCGAGGTGGCGCGCGACATGTGGGCGCCGATCCTCCAGAACGGCGCCGCCCCGATCGGCCACGTCACGAACGGCGTCCATCTCGGCACCTGGCTCGACCCCGAGCTCGCAGAGCTGCTCCGGTCCGCCGGCGTCCGCCCGGAGGCGCCCCCGGACGAGGCGAACTGGGCCGCGGCCGCCGGGCTCGACCCGGATGCGCTCTGGCAGCTCCACGCCTCCTTCAAGACCCGGCTCGCGGAGCGCACCCACCTCGATCCCGAGCGGCTGACGATCGGCTTCGCGCGGCGCTTCGCGACCTACAAGCGCGCCGGCCTCGTCTTCTCCGACCTCGAGCGCCTGCTCCGCCTGCCGGTGCAGTTCGTCGTCGCCGGCAAGGCGCATCCGCAGGACACGCCCGGCAAGGACGTGATGCAGGGGATCGTGGAGCTGGCGCGCGACCCGGAGATCGCCGGGCGGATCGTCTTCCTCGAGAACTACGACATCGGGCTCGCCCGGACGATCATCCCGGGCTGCGACGTCTGGCTGAACACGCCGCGCCGGCCGCTCGAGGCCTCGGGGACGAGCGGGATGAAGGCGGCCGTGAACGGCGTCCTCAACCTCTCGGTGCTCGACGGCTGGTGGGCCGAGGGCTACTCGCCCGAGGTCGGCTGGGCGATCGACGGGGTCTCCGACGAGGCCGACCTGCAGCAGCTCTACCGCCTGCTCGAGCGGGACGTCGTCCCGACCTACGAGGAGCGGCGCCCGCGCTGGATCGAGATGATGAAGGCGTCGATCGCCGAGCTCTCCCCGCGCTTCTCGATGCAGCGCGCGGTGATCGACTACGTCGAGGGGTACTACCTCCCGGCGCACGCCGCCACCCGCCGCTGACCGCGACCTTTCCGGCCAACGTCCGATGCTTTAAGCATCGGACACGTCCCACCAGGTGGGTGCTGCCCAGCGGGTCGGCTTCGGCCGGTTAGGAGCCGGCCTTCCGCCCCGCTGCTCGGTCGACCGCCCGGCGGAGCGCCTGCGACGGCACCGGCGCGATCGAACCGTCGCCGCTGAACCCACACCAGGGCCACTCGTCCGGATGGGAGCAGAGGCCCGCCTTCACCGGATTCAGCGAGACGTACCGACGCGTGCGGAAGAGGTGCTGTTCGTTGCGGATCACGGTTACGCGGTACGGCGCCTCGACGAGGTGACCGCGACGGCCGTGCCGGTAGTTGAACCGGAAGACGTGCCGTGCGAACAGATACTGCATCAGCTCGTGGAGGTTTGGCAGGCGGATCTCCAGCAGCAGGTGGGTGTGATTCGGCATCAGGCAGTAGTCCTCGATCCCGACCTCGTGCCGGTGCGCCGACTTGACGAGCGTGCGCAGCATCGCCTCGTAGTCCAGCCTGTCGCGAAAGAAGACCTCATCCCCTGTGGCGTGCTGGGTGACGTGATACAGACCCTGGTCGAAGAGCGGGCGTCGAGCTCCCATCGTCCGAAGCTACTGACGGAATGACGGCAGCGGCGACGCCGATGCTGGATTGGCACAGACCCGGATCGCTTCCGTGACACGACCCGATGCTCAAAGCATCGGACCTGGGCTCTTCGGCCGGGTCCGATGCTTAAAGCATCAGGCTGGATCCGTGGGCCATGGCCGATGCTTTCAGCATCTGGCCTCGGCCCCTGCTCGCGCCCCGGCTACATCCGTTCGATCATCGCCCGGCCGAAGCCGGAGCAGGAGACCTCGTTCGCGCCCTCCATCAGCCGGGCGAAGTCGTAGGTGACCTGCTTGTCCGAGATCGCCGCGCCGAGCGACTCGATGATCTTGTCGGCCGCCTCGACCCAGCCCATGTGCCTCAGCATCATCTCGGCGGAGAGGATCAGCGAGCCCGGGTTGACCTTGTCCTGCCCGGCGTACTTCGGCGCCGTCCCGTGCGTCGCCTCGAACATCGCGACCGTGTCCGAGAGGTTCGCCCCCGGCGCGATCCCGATCCCGCCGACCTGCGCCGCCAGCGCGTCCGAGATGTAGTCGCCGTTCAGGTTCAGCGTCGCGATCACGTCGTACTCGGCCGGGCGGAGCAGGATCTGCTGGAGGAAGGCGTCGGCGATCGTGTCCTTGATCGTGATCGTTTTCCCGCCGGCCTCGAGCGTCAGCCACGGGCCGCCGTCGAGCGGCGTCGCCCCGAACTCGCTCGCCGCCAGCGCGTAGCCCCAGTCGCGGAACCCGCCCTCGGTGAACTTCATGATGTTGCCCTTGTGCACGAGCGTGACCGAGTCGCTCCCGTTCGCGATCGCGTACTCGATCGCCTTGCGCACCAGCCGCTCCGTCCCTTCCTGCGAGACCGGCTTGATCCCGATCGACGAGGTCTCGGGGAAGCGGATCTTGCGCACGCCCATCTCGTCCTGGAGGAAGGCGATCACCTTCTTCGCCGCGTCGGTCCCCGCCTCCCACTCGATCCCGGCGTAGATGTCCTCGGAGTTCTCGCGGAAGATCACCATGTCCGTCTTGGACGGGTCCTTGAGCGGGCTCGGCACGCCGGGGAACCAGCGCACGGGGCGGAGGCAGACGTACAGGTCG
>JBBQHQ010000051.1:0-15833 GCA_038324115.1 Gaiellales bacterium | reverse complement strand
GACGACGTACTCCCGCGGCGTCGCGCCTGCGAGCATCAGGTCGACGGTCTGCTGCGGCATCGGCCACGCGCCATCGCCGCCCGGTGTCGTGCTCGCGAGGATGAGCTTGCCGACCCGCTCGGGGGCCGCGAGCGCGAGCTCCTGCGCGACCATCCCGCCGAGGCTCGTCCCGAGGACGTGCGCCCGCTCGACCCCGGCCTCGTCGAGCACGGAGAGCGCGTCGGCCGCGAGCTCCGCCACCGTGTAGGGGCCGGGCGGCGCGTCGCTCTCGCCGATCCCGCGGTTGTCGAAGGCGAGCACCTCGAAGCTGCGGGCGAGCGGCTCCAGGACGGGCTCCCAGCCCCAGCGCGCGTAGCCGAGCCCCTGGATCAGGAGCAGGGGGTGTCCGGAGCCACGTCGCTCCCAGGCAATCGTCACCGGGCGCCGCCCTCGAGGCCCGCGGAGCGGCGGAGGTGCCGGAGCCGTCCGCCGAGGCTCGCCAGCCCGCCGGGGACGAAGAAGACGAGCAGGACGAAGAGCGTCCCGAGGATGAAGAGCGGCTCGGAGAGGGGTGTCCTGATCACGTTCGGCAGATCCTGCACCTGCGAGGAGCCCGCGAGCGAGCCGAGGCGCTGATCGAGCAGCGTGTAGAGGAAGCCGCCGAGCAGAGCGCCGTAGCGCGTGCCGGCGCCGCCGATCACCACCATCACGAGCAACGTCAGGGTGAAGTTCGCCGTCGTCACCTGCGGGGTCGCACCCGTGCCGAGGACGAGCAACCAGACGACGCCGCCGAGGGTGGCGAGGAAGGAGGCGAGCACGAACGCGAGCAGCTTGAACCTGAACGGGCTGAGGCCGATCACCTCGACCCGCTGCTCGTTCTCGCGGATCGCCTGGAGGACGTGGCCGGGAGAGCTGCCGACCGCCCAGCGGACGACGACGAAGACGAAGGCCGCGTAGGCGAGCGCGAGCCAGTAGAGGTGCTTCGTGTTCACGACGCCCACGAGCGCGTCCGGGATCGCGTCGTAGTTGAGCCCGAGCCCCTCCTCGCCCCCGGTCAGGTTGCCGGGGTTCTTCTGCACGAGCACCTGCCCGGCCTGCGCGAACGCGAGCGTGACCATCGCGAACGCGATCCCCCCGACCCGGAGCGAGATCGCGCCGAGCAGGAGCGGGACGAGGATCCCGGCCGCCGCGACGACGAGCAGGCTCGGGACGAGGCCCCACTCCCACTTCGTCAGCGCGATCGCCGTCAGGTAGACGCCGAGCGCGAAGTAGAGCGCGTGCCCGAACGAGAGCAGACCCGTGAAGCCGAAGAGGAGGTCGTAGGTGAGCGCGACCCCCGCGAAGACGAGGCAGAGCGCGAGCAGGCCGAGCGTGCCCGGGCTGTCGAGGCTCCCGTTGAAGACGAGCGGGACGTCGACCGAGAGCTGCGGCACGACGGCGAGCACCGCGAGCAGCACGAGCGGAACGGCGAGGGCGAGCCGCTTCCTCAATGTGCGACCTTGGGCGAGAGCCCGTGCGGGCGGGCGAGCAGGACGAGCGCGAGCAGGAGCACGACCGCGAGGTCGCCGAGCCCGCTCGAGGCGTAGTAGTTCGCGTACTGCTGGATCAGGCCGACGACAACGGCGGCGACCGCAGTGCCGCCGATCGAGCCGAAGCCCCCGATCACGACCACGATGAACGCGAAGATCAGGAGCGAGGTGCCCCGGCCCGGGTCGACGGCGCCGAAGTAGACGCCTGAGAGGACGCCGGCGAGCGCGGCGACGAGCCCGCCGAGAGCGAAGACGAGCGTGAAGGCCCTGCGGACATCGATCCCGAGCGCGGTCACCATCGCCCGGTTCTCGACCCCGGCCCGGATGATCAGACCGTAGCGGGTGAAGCGGAGGAACGCGGTCAGGCCCCCGAGCACGAGGGCGGCGCAGGCGATCTCGACGAAGCGGTCGTTCGGGATCCGGGCCCCGAGGACGGTGGTCGTGTCGATCATCCAGGCGGGCACCGGGAAGGGCCGGGAGTCGAACCCCCAGATCGCCTCCACGAGTGCGCCGAGGGCGAGCGCGAGCCCGACGGTGACGAGCACCTGCTCGACCGGACGGCGGTAGAGCGGCCGGATCAGGACGAGCTCGACGAGCCCCGCGAGCACGGCTCCGACCGCCAGCCCCGCCACCGCGCCGACGAGGAGCTTCGTGCCCGCACCGCCGCCGACGTGGGTGGAGACCCACCACGTCGAGTAGGCGCCGACGGTGAGGAAGGCGCCGTGGGCGAAGTTGAGCACGCCCATCAGGCCGTAGATCAGCGAGAGGCCGGAGGCGATCAGGAAGTACATCGCGCCGAGGCCGAGCCCCGTGACGGTGAGCAGGACGAAGGTGCTCAATGCGACGCTCCGTGGACGCCGAGCAGCTGCTTGATCCGCTCGGGGTCGCCGAGCAGCTCGGCGGCCGGACCGGCGTGGACGACCTTGCCGCCGTCGAGGACGACGACCTGCTGGGCGACGCGGGCGACGACGGCGAGGTTCTGCTCGACGAGGAGCACCGTCGCGAGCTCGGCGGCCCGCTCGAGCGCGACCGCGACGTCGGTCACGAGCAACGGCGCGAGCCCCTTCGTCGGCTCGTCCACGAGCAGGACGGGGTTGTCGTTCAGGAGCGCCCGCGCGATCGCGACCATCTGCTGCTGGCCGCCCGAGAGCGTGCCGGCGCGCTGCGCGGCCCGGGTCTTCAGCTCGGGGAAGAGCTCGTGGACGAGCTCGTAGCGCGGCTCGCCGCCCCTCTCGGAGAGACGCAGGTTCTCCTCCACGGTCAACCCGGAGAAGACGTCGCGGTCCTCCGGCACGTAGCCGACCCCGCGCTGGACGATCCGGTGCGTGGGCAGGCCCGTCAGCTCCTGGCCGGCGAGTTGGACGCTCCCGCGCCTCGGCACGAGCCCCATCAGGGCGCGCAGCGTCGTCGTCTTCCCGACCCCGTTCCGCCCGAGCAGCGCGGTGACGCCGCCCTCCGGCACCTGGAAGGAGACGCCCTGGAGGATGTGCGACTCGCCCAGGTAAACGTGGAGGTCGCTCACGGCGAGCAGGGACATCTAGAGCGGCTCCCCGAGGTAGGCGGTCTGGACCGTCTCGTTCGCCATCACTGCGTCCGGTTCGTCGAAGGCGAGCAGGGCGCCGTGGTGCATGACGGCGATCCGCTGCGCGAGCCCGATCACGACCTCCATCCGATGCTCGACCATCAACACGGTCTTGCCCTCCTCAACGTGGACGGCCCGGATCAGCTCGACGAGGTCGTCCACGTCCTCGGCGGAGACGCCGGCCATCGGCTCGTCGAGCAGGATCACATCGGGGCGGCCCGCGAGCAGCATGGCCAGCTCGAGCTTCCGCTTGTCGCCGTGCGAGAGCATCCCGGCCGGCCACGCGGCGCGCGCCGCCAACCCCACGCGCTCGAGCGCCCGGCCGGCGCGCTCCTGCGCCTCCCGCACCGACGCGGCTCGCCGCCAGACGCGGAGCGAGCCGCCGACATCGGCCTCGGCCGCGAGGCGCACGTTCTCGTGCACGGAGAGCAGCGGGAAGACGCTCGAGACCTGGAACGTGCGTCCGAGCCCGGCCTTCGTGCGCCGGTAGGGCGCGACGCCGGTGATGTCTTTCCCGTGCAGCTCGACCGTCCCCGCCGTCGGGCGCATCAGCCCCGAGACCAGGTTGAAGAGCGTGGTCTTCCCCGCCCCGTTCGGGCCGATGATCCCCACGAGCTCGCCCGCGCGGACCTCGAGCGAGACATCGGCGACGATGGTGGCGCCGCCGATGTCGAGCCCGAGGCCCCGCGTGGCGAGGATCGGTGCGGAAGTGCTCACGATCCCGAAGGCCGGGAGTCGCTACCTCACGGACGGAGGGGCGACGTACTCCCCCTTGATCCGTGCGATCACCTTCGGAGTGAACTTGTTCCCGTTCTGGACGAGTTTGACCTGGAACATCGGCTGGATCATCGCGTGATCGGAGCCGCGCACGGCCTGCTGGCCCTTGGGGGCGACGAAGCTCCAGCCCTCGAGGGCGGAGATCATCTTGTCCACGTCGTCGCCCTTGGCCTTCGTCAGCGCCTGGACGATCATCTGGCCGGCCACGAAGCCGTCCGGGGTGAACAGGTCCGGGACCTGGTTCCGCTTCCGCATCGACCGGACGAGGAAGTCGTTCACCTTGTTCTTCGGGGCGGTGTAGACGTAGTGCGAGAGGAAGTCGATTCTCGTCGCCGCCTCGCCATAGCTCGACCACGTGGCCCGATCGGCGAGTCCCGTCACGATCTTGTTCGAGACGCCGAAGACGCCCTGCTGGGTCAACGCCCGGTACATCGCCGGCGCGGTCGAGCCGGCCCAGGCGATGAAGAGCAGGTCGGGGTTCGCCTGCTTCGCCTGTTGCGCGAACGGCGTGAAGTCCTGCGCCGAGAGCGGGACGAGCAGCTTGCCGACCGTGTGGCCCTGCCCGCCGACGATCGCGTTGACCGCCGCGTAGTTGCCGGCGCCGAACGCCGAGTCCTGCGCGAAGACGGTGACCTTCTTGCCCGCGCCCCGGAGGAACGTGGCCGCGGTCTTGACGTCCTGGTAGGTCTGACGGCCGGAGCGGAACGTGTACCGGTTGACCCCGGTGATCGCGTCCGAGGCCGCGGGGCCGGAGATGTAGAGGATCTTGTTCTGCTCCGCGAGCGGCGCCAGCTGGAGCGCGACGCCGGACGAGACGGTGCCGGCGATGATCTTGTACCCCTGGCCGATCAGGTCCTTGGCCGCGGAGACCGCCTTGGTCGGATCGGTGCCGTCGTCCGCGAGGGTCAACTGGATCGGACGCCCATTCACCTTCATCGTGCCCTTCGTGGCGTACGCGAGCCCGTAGCGCAGCCCCTGGATGTACTCGGCGCCGTACGCGGCCAGCAGGCCGGTGCGCGAGTAGACGACGCCGACCTTGTAGGCCTCCGCAGTCGTGCCCGTGCTCTTCGAGGGACGTGCCTCGGCGCCGCTCGCGAGGCCCGCCACGAGGGCGACCGTCGCCGCGAGAACCGCGATCCCACTCCACCGCTTGCGCTGCATCTGTACCCGACCTCCGTTAGCTCGACACGCACTCGGCCCCAAAACCTGAGACCCGATTCAGGTATTAGCTATACGACCCTGGACCGACAAAGTCAAGGGCTCGGGCAGGGCGGCTAGACGCCGAGCTCGTGCAGGAGCGGCTCGGTGTCGAGCGGGTGGAAGCCGATCCGGGCGGCGATCTCCTCGCTCGTCGGCCGCGTCCCCTCGGCGAAGAGCGCGCGCAGCCGCTCGCCGGTCTCCGGGTTGCGCCACCAGTCCTCGCCCACCTCCGAGAGGAAGTGGTGACGGAGCTGGGCCGAGCGGATCCAGGCCCGGAGGTAGTCGGCGGAGTAGAAGCCGGAGTCCATGTCCGAGAGGTAGTTCTCGCTCGGGTAACGGATCCCGGTCGCGTCGGTCAGGCGCTCGGAGTAGCCGTCCGAGGTGCCGCCGTCCTCGCCGAAGCGGCACCAGAAGTCGATCTCGAACTGCAGCTTCGCGGTGTAGCGGCGGTAGAGGAGCGCCTCGAGGAAAGTCGTCGCCTCGGCGTTCTCCACCGCCTGCTCGTCCGAAAGGCCGAAGTGCTCGGCATGCCAGGCCGGCTCGCGCGAGATCGCCTCGACGATGTAGGAGTAGATCTCGGTCAGCGCGTGGTCGCGCGAGAGCTTGCGGAAGGTGTACGGCAGCGCGGGGTCGCAGCCGGCGTAGTGGAGCGCGTGCCCGGCCTCGTGCAGGAAGGCCTGGTAGTCGTGGAGCCCGCCCTGCGCGCGCGTGATCAGGTGGACGAGGTTGGGCGGGTCGGTGGCGATCACGCAGGCCCGCGGCGACTTCTGGGGCCGGTCGTCCAGGTCGAGCTTGATCCCCTCGATATTCTGGATGTCGAAGCCGAGCCGCTGCAGCGTCGCCACGCAGACCTCGACGGAGCGCTCCTTCGAGTACGTGGCCTGGAGCGGCGAGAGGCGGCGGAGCCAGCTCGTGTGGTTCGAGGTCGGGACCTCGTCCCGCTCGGGGCCGAGCAGCTTCTCGAACCAGCGCTCGCGCAGGTCGCGGTAGGCGCCGCCGGTCGCGCGGGAGGCGCCGTCCAGCGCCCGCTCGAGCTCGCGGAGGGAGATCCCCTTGTCCGCGCCGTTGCGGTCGACGGGGTCGACAATCCCGGTCAGCTCCGCCTCGAGCTCCTCGCCCGCAGCCAGCAGCTCGCGGCGCGTCCCGTTGAAGCGCGCATTCGCCTCGCCGTACAGCGCGCCGAGCTCGTCGCGGTCGCGGTAGGCGGGCAGGACGGCGAGCCGCGCCTGGGCGGTCCGGAGCGGCAGCTCCTCCCCGCGCCAGGAAACGCGCGCCGCGAGGATCTCGTTCTCGAGCTCGTCCTCGCGGGCGGTCAGTTCGCCGGCGACGATCCCGGACTCGCAGGTCTTGCGCAGGCGGTAGACCCGCTCCCGCTCGTCCCCCGAGGCGCTCTCCTCGGCCGTCCGGAGAGCGTCCAGCTGCTCGCGGGTGAAGAGATCGCGGTAGCGCTCGACGATCTCGGCCTGCTCGGAGGTCTCCTTCTCGCCCACGCGCACCGCGCGGCCCTCCTCGGAGCGCTCGTAGAGGTATTCGGCGAGGCGGTCCTCGAACTCGAGCGGGGTGCGAAGGGCTGCGACGTTCACTCGGTCGAGCCTAGCGAACGGCCGCCGCGAGGTCTTCCAGGCGGAACGGCTTGCCGAGGACGCCGTCCACCCGGGCACGCACCTCGGCGGAGATCTCCGACGTGCCCGAGAGCATCACCACGCGGCGTCGCGGGATCAGGGACTCGACATGGTCGAGCAGGTCGAGACCGGAGTCCGGCCCGACGTGAACGTCCAGCAGGATCACGTCGATGCGCTCGGTCTCGAGCAGCTCGCGCGCCGCCGCCACGGTCGGCGCCTCGAGCACGCGGTGCCCGTCCAGCTCGAGGTTGACCCGGCAGAGCAGCCGGATCGAGGCGTCGTCATCGACGACGAGGACGGTGCGTAGCTCCTGCGGCACCGAGCGAGTGTAGAGGGGACGCTCCGGGGGGCGTAGACTCGTGGTGTGAGGCCGGTGGCAGGATCGGGCGCCGGGCCGGTGCAGGAACCGGCGCTCGGCCGCCTGCGCCGAGAGCTCGCGCCGACGCTCGCACTCCTCGAGCACGCGGCGGCTGAGCTCGACGAGCTCGCCGAGCTCGAGCTCGAGCTGCCGGGGCTCCAGTACGCGCTCCACGTCGCGGCCGAGCGCGCGCCCGCGCTCGCGCCGGCGCTCTGGCTGGAGGAGCCGTACGCGCAGCTCGGGCTCGCGCTCGCGGACGCGCGCGACGAGACGGCGTACGTGAGCGAGGCGATGGAGGCCGGCGGCCCGCCCGCAGCCGCTCCGCTCGTCTGGGAATGGCGGGCCGCGCTCTTCGGCGTCCGGCTCGCGCTGCTGGCCGTCGAAGACGCGATCGCCGCCGGCCCGCCTGGCCTCGCCCTCCCCCGGCGCATCAGCCTCCCGGTCGCGCCGCTCTGCCTCGGCGTGGTGGCGGTGCTCGGCGGCGCGCTCGCGCAGCTCTGGCCCGTGTGGCTGCTCGGCCTCGTGGTTGTAGCGGCCGTCGTCGGCCGCACGCACGCTCAGGTCACCGCCGGGCCGTAACGCATCCACCCCCAGCGGCGTTTATCAGTTAGAAATGAGAAATCGCCGCCCCACCTCAGAACAGACTCTGCTCACCCCAAGCCGGTCGCCTGAGTCACCGCGGCCGACGGCGGGATTCCGGCGCCGGGCCTGGCTCGAGTTCCAGCGGGCGCTCGACCCGCTCGCCCAGCCTAAGCCGCTGCCGCGGCCCCGCCCCTGAGCCGGGCGAGCGACGTTTCGCGGCCGAGTAGCGCCAGGCTCTCGTAGAGGCCCGGCGAGACCTTCGAGCCAGTGATCGCGACGCGGATCGGCGCGTAGGCCTGCCTCGGCTTCAGCTCGAGCCGCTCGCAGAGCTGCTTCAGCGCCGCCTCGATCGGCTCGGGCTCGAACGGCTCCACCTCCGCAAGCGCCTCGGCCGCCGCCTCGAGCACGGCCGGGTCGAGCTGTGTCGTATCGGGGTCGACGTCGCCGAAGAGGAAGCCCGCGAAGGCGGGGAACTCCGAGAAGCGCGCGATCTTCTCCTGGACGAGCGGCGCCGCGTCCCGGACCCGCTGGGCCGGCCAGTCCGATCCCTGCTCGCTCAGGTACGCGACGAGCCGGTCGGCGAAGGCGTCGGGTTCCAGCGCGCGGGCGTAGACCCCGTTCATCCAGTCGAGCTTGTCGTAGTCGAACGTGGCCGAGCTCGCGCCGACCCGCTCGAGCGTGAACCGCTCCACGAGCTCGTCGCGCGACATGATCGTGGTCTCGCCGTCGGGCGCCCACCCGAGCAGCGCCAGGAAGTTCGCGAGCGCCTCGGGCAGGTAGCCGGCGGTCCGGAACTCGTCCACCGAGACCGCGCCGTGCCGCTTCGAGAGCTTCTTTCCGTCGGGCCCGTTGATATTCGGCGCGTGCGCGTAGACGGGGAGCGGCGAGCCGAGCGCCTCCAGGATCCGGATCTGCTTCGGGGTGTTGGAGATGTGGTCGTCCCCGCGTATCACGTGCGTGATCCCGTCCAGCCAGTCCTCGACCGGCGAGGCGAAGTTGTAGGTCGGGCGGCCGTCCGAGCGCACGAGCACGAGATCCTCGAGCTCCGCGTTCGGGAACTCGATCCGCCCCCGGATCGCGTCGTCCCAGCCGGTGACGCCCTCCTCGGGCATCCGGAACCGGATCGCGCCCTCGTCCTCGTAGGCGGCTCCCTCGGCCACGAGCCGCCGCGCCTCCTCCGCGCAGCGATCGAGCCGGTCGAGCTGGAACGTGGTCGGCCCGTCCCAGTCGATCCCGATCCAGGTCAGCGAGCGCTCGATCTGCTCGACGGCCTCGGCCACCTCGCGCGAGGTGTCGGTGTTCTCGATTCGGAGCAGGCACTCGCCGCCGCGGCCGCGGGCATAGAGCCAGTTGAAGAGGAAGGTGCGCACCCCGCCGATGTGGAGGAAGCCGGTCGGGCTGGGTGCCATGCGGACGCGGACGCTCATGCGACTAGCCTAGCGGCGTGATCTTCGGGGCTCATTGCTCGGGCGGGGTCAAGGGCGCGCTCGACCACGCGGTCGAGATCGGCGCCGACGCCGTCCAGCTCTTCGTCCAGAGCCCGCGGATGTGGCGCTTCCCCACCCACGCCGAGGAAGACCTCGCGCGCTTCCGGGCGCGTCGCGCGGAAGCGGGGATCGGCGCGGTGCTCGTCCACTCGCTCTACCTCTGCAACCTTGCCGCCCCCGATCCGGCGATTTATTCCAAGTCGGTGCAGACGATGCGCTCGACGATGGAGGCCTCCTGCGCGATCGAGGCCGACGGCGTCGTCTTCCACGTCGGCTCCCACCTCGGCTCCGGCTTCGAGCACGGCCTGGAGCGAGTTGTCCCCGCGCTCCGCCAGATCCTCGAGCTCTGCTCGGACCGGACGTGGCTCCTGATCGAGAACTCCGCCGGCGCCGGCGGCACGATCGGGCGCTCGATCGAGGAGCTGGCACTGCTCGTCGAGGCCCTGGACGGGCACCCGCGGCTGGGCGTCTGCCTCGACACCTGCCACCTCTACGTCTCGGGCGTCGACGTCACCGACCGGGCGGTGCTGGACGCGACGCTGGACGAGCTGGACGGCCGGATCGGGCTCGACCGCCTTCGCGCCCTGCACGTGAACGACAGCGCCACCCCGCTCGGCTCGAACCGTGACCGGCACGCAAACGTGCTCGAGGGCGAGCTGGGCGAGGAGCTCGGCGTCTTCCTCGGCCACCCGCGCCTCCAGGGGCTGCCCGCCGTGATGGAGACGCCGGGGCCGGACAAGCACGGGCCCGACCTCGCCGAGATGGCGAAGCTGCGCGAGCTGCACGCCCGCTGGGCCGGCTAGCTAGCCGGCTACTTCAGCTGCGCGAAGACACGGAAGCTCGGACGCTCGCTCGGGATCTCCTGGAACTCCGGATTGCGGCAGCCGAGCTCGTCGCCGCGGGACTCGAAGCAGGGCTGCACCTCGACCTTGCACATCGGCAGCGGCGCCCTGGCGGAGCGGATCGCGCCGAAGCCCTCGCTGCGCGCCTCGGCCGCGCGGAGCAGGTCGAGGTCGATCTCGACGTCATAGACCTTCTGCATGCACCCCATGTAGGTGTGCCCCCAGGCCTCGTAGGCGTAGACAAAGGGGCACGAGCGCTCGACGCACGCGCCGGGGTAGACGACCTTGTCGCAGTGGACGTCGCAGCGGCGGCACTCCACCTCGTCCTGAGGGCGAAGGGGAAGCTCGACCGGGGCCTGCACGGGCTGTTCCACGCCCTCAGTGTGTGGGTCCGGGGGCGCCGCCGCAAGACTTGACATTCACGGTGTTTTCAGGCAGTCGCGTGGGGCGACGGGGAACCGAAAGGGGCACGCGCGCCACCGGATAGGGTGCCGCCGATGGTCAAGCGTGTCCTCTTCGGGTCTGTCGCAGTCGCGCCGCTCGTGATCGTCCTCCACTACGCGCTCCATCTTTCGGAGACGGTCGAGTTCGTGATCGCCGCCGCCGCGCTCGTCCCGCTCGCGTGGCTGATCGGCGAGGCGACCGAGCACGCGGCCGAGCACACCGGGCCTGGGATCGGCGGCTTCCTCAACGCGACCTTCGGGAACGCGCCCGAGCTGATCATCGCCCTGCTCGCCGTGAACCAGGGCCTCTACGAGGTCGTCCGCGGCTCGCTGAGCGGCTCGGTGATCGGGAACCTGCTGCTCGTGCTCGGCTTCTCGCTCCTCTTCGGGGGCCGCGGGCAGATCGACCGGCGCTCGAGCTATCTCGCGCTCGGGCTCGTCGCGGGCTCGACGCTGCTCTTCCTGATCACCTCGATCCCGGGCTGGAGCGGCAACCCCGAACGGAGCTCGCTCGCCGACCTCTCGATCCCGGTCTCGATCGTCGTCCTCCTCGCCTACGTGGTCCTGACCTGGCTCTCGCTTCGCCGCCACCGGGCGCTCCACGTCGCGAGCGACGCCGAGATCACGGGGTGGTCGCTCCGGCTGGCGCTCGTCGTGCTTGCCGTCGCCACCGTCCTGACGGCGCTCGTCGCGGAGATCCTCGTGGGGACACTCGAGGTGTTCGCGGAGAACGCCGGCCTGAGCGACTTCTTCGTCGCGGCGGTGATCGTCGCGATCGTCGGGAACGCGGCCGAGCACGGCGGTGCGATCGTCGTGGCGGCGCGGGGCAAGATCGCGCTGGCCACGGAGATCGCGCTCGCCTCGAGCGCCCAGGTCGCGGTCTTCCTGATCCCCGCGGTCGCGCTGCTCGCGCTCTTGATCAACCCGCTCTCCCTGGCGTTCCGGGAGGTCGAGATCTTCGCGCTCGTCATGGCCACGACCGTCGCGGCGGCGCTCCTCGTCGACGGGCGCTCGAGCAGGCTCAAGGGCCTGATCCTGATCGGGGCCTACGTCGCGATCGCGATCGGCTTCTTCGCCGCCGGCGACCGCTAGAAGGTCGAAGACTCGCGCCGGAGCGGGTAGGTCGCGAAGTAGAGCTTCTCGATCCGGCCGTCCGGCTCGCGGACGATCCGGAGCAGCTCGCCGCGCTCACGGCCCTCGACGCAGTGGTAGCCGTCGCCCTCCGGCGCAAAGACGGACGTGTCGCGCCCGGCCGGATAGCCGATCGCCGCCGCCTCGAGGCGCCCCTTCCACGAGAAGACGAGCTCCTCGCCCTCCGTCCACCAGCGCCCGAGCAGCGGCTCGACCTCGGCCGGGACCTCGCTGCCGGGCTTCCAGGCGTCGCGCTCGGCCGGGAGGCCGCGGATCGCGGCGGTGGCGAGGTCGAGCGCCAGCGTCTCCGGCTGGCCGCCCGCGCTCGTATTCATCAGGACGGCGGCCCCGATCGCGGTCTTCCGGTCAACGACGAGCGCAGCGAGGTGGCCCGGCATCGCGCCTCCGTGACCGACGAAGACGTGCTCCCCCCGGCGGTAGAGCTCGAGCCCCGTCCCCCACGCGAGCGTCCAGCCGGCGTGGTCGACCATGGCGCGAACGTGCGACATCTCCTCGAGCGTGGCCGCTGCCAGCACGTCCTCCCGCCCCTCGACGAGAAACGCCCCCCAACGCGCGAGGTCGGCGGTGGTCGACCAGAGCTTGCCGAGGGCGCCGGCGCCTCCGAGGTCGGGCTCCGGCTCGAGGCTGAGCGTGTCCGAGTACGGCTGGACGAGGTAGCCGCGTGCCGCGGGCTCGAGGGCATCCGGCGAGGTGCGCGCCAGGCCGAGCGGGTCGAGGAGCCGCACCTGCAGGGCCTCCTCCCACGTCGTGCCCGAGAGGCGGGCGACGACCTCCCCCAGCAGGGCGAAGGCGAGATTCGAGTAGTGCCACCAGGTGCCCGGTGGGAGCAGCTGCTCGGCGTCCGCGGTGCGGGCGACCAGCTCCTCGCGGCTCGGCGCCTCCAGCGTCTCCCAGATCTCGCCGGGCGGCTCGCGCTGGAGCCCGGAGGAGTGCGAGAGCATCCGGCCGAGCGTCGGCGCATGCGCGCTCTCCGGCACGAACCGGGTCAGCGGGTCGTCGAGCGAGAGCTCGCCCGCGTCACGGAGCTGGAGAATGCACGCCGCCGTGAAGGTCTTCGTGATCGAGCCGATCCGGTACTGGGCGTCCGGCGAGGCCACCCGGCCGGCGTCGACGTCGGCCAGCCCGATCGCGTCCTGCCAGAGGGTCTCGCCGCCGCGGAACACGGTTGCGCTGACCGACGGGAGCCTGCGGTCGGCCTGGGCGGAGCGGAGCGTGCGAACGAGCTCGCCGCGGAGCGCCTCAGGCGCGGACACGGGCCCCCAGAGCAAGCGGGATCAGCTCGCCGGCGCGCTCGATCTCCTCGTCGCCGACGTCGAGATGGGTGACGGCGCGGAGGATCGTGGGGTGGATCGTCCCCGAGAGGCCGACGCCCTGCTCGGCGAGGAGGGCCATCGCCTCGGCGGCGGTGAGTGGAGCGACGTCCACCTGGACGAAGTTCGTCTCGGTCAGGTCGGGATCGACGGCGAGCCCCGCCTCGGCGAGGGCGAGCGCGAGGCGCTTCGCGCGCGCGTGGTCGTCGGCGAGGCCCTCGACGTTGTGCTCGAGGGCGTAGACGCCCGCGGCGGCGACGATCCCGGCCTGGCGGAACGCGCCGCCGAACAGGTGCTTGAAGCGGCGGGCGCGATCCATCGCCTGCTCCGTCCCGGCGAGGAGCGCGCCGAGCGGGCAGCCGAGCCCCTTCGAGAGGCAGAGCGTCACCGTGTCGAACCGGCGTCCGATCGTGGCGGCGTCCTCCCCGCTCGCGACCGCCGCGTTGAAGAGGCGGGCGCCGTCGAGGTGGAAGCGGAGGTCGAGCTCGTCGCAGGTCGCCCGAAGCGCGTCCAGCTCGTCGAGCGGCCATACCCGCCCGCCGGAGGAGTTGTGCGTGTTCTCGACCCAGACGACCTTCGTCCGCGGCGAGTGCACGCTCGGCCGGCGGTAGGCCGTGCGCACCTGCTCGGGCGTAAAGCGCCCGGCGACCCCGGGCAGCCCGCGCGTGACGACCCCCGAGTGAACGGCGGGCCCGCCAAGCTCGGAGATGAAGACGTGGCAGTTCTCCTCGCCGAGCAGCTCGTCGCCCGGCTCGGTGTGCAGCCGGAGCGCGATCTGGTTCGCCATCGTCGCGGTCGGCAGGTAGACGGCTGCCTCCTGCCCGAGCAGGGCGGCGGCCCGTTCCTCGAGCAGGTTGACCGTGGGGTCCTCGCGCTTCTGCTCGTCCCCCACCTCGGCGGCGGCCATCGCCGCGCGCATGCCTGCCGAGGGCTTCGTCGCGGTGTCTGAGCGGAGGTCGATCACGCCCGGATCTTACGCAGGCGCGTCGAGCACCTCTCCGAGAGCGTCCGCGTAGCCTGTCGCCCGCTCGGCGACCCGGCCCGCGTAGGCGTCTCCGGTCTTGCGGTGGACAGCGCCGGCGGCCGATGCGGAGCCCTTGAAGAAGGAGTGCGCATGGCGAAGGCCAACCTCCCGGTCCGATGACTCCGGCCCGACGTGGGCGTGGACCTCGCCGGCCGGCGGGCGGGCCGGGGCGCCGAGCGACTGGAGCGCTGCGAGCAGGTCGTCCTCGAAGGGCCGGTCGGACGGCTCGCTACCGTCATGGCGCCACGCCTCGCTTCCGTCGGCGGCGAGCAGAATCGTGACCGGGCCGGCCTGCCCCTCCTCCTCGCTCCAGGCGCCGAAGGGCTTGATCGCCGAGCTGCCGTCCGGGTCGGCGCAGACCGGGAACGGGAGCCGCAGCTTCTGCGTCAGCGCGGCCGCCAGACCGGGGTTGTCGACCGAGACGGCGACGACGGACGCGCCCGCCTCGCGCAGATCGCCGTACCGATGGGCCAGGCTGACCAGCTGGCCGTTGCAGTGGATTCACCAGTGGCCGCGAAAGAAGACGAGCACGACGGGGCCGCCGCGGAGCTCGTCCTCGAGCCGCAGCGTGTCGCCGTTCTGATCCGTGAGCTCGATCTCCACCGGCCCCAAGCTACCCTCAGTCGATGGACCTGAAGCACCTCGAGGAGACGCTGGCCGCCCGCGGCGAGCCCGACTACCGGGCGAAACAGGTCTGGGAATGGGCTGCGCGCGGGGTCTCCGGGTACGCGGAGATGACCAACGTGCCCGCCTCGCTCCGCGCCGTGCTCGAGGACGAGGTGCCGTTCTCGACGCTGACGCTCGCGGACGAGGCGCACTCGGCCGACGGAACGGTCAAGGCGCTCTTCCGGACCGCCGACGGCCATCCGGTCGAGGCGGTGCTGATGCGTTACCGGGACGGGCGCCGCTCGATCTGCGTCAGCTCCCAGTCCGGCTGCCCGCTCACCTGCACCTTCTGCGCCACCGGCGCGATGCGCTTCGGCCGCAATCTCACACCCGGCGAGATCCTCGACCAGGCCCTCCACTTCCGCCGGCTCGAGGCCGTCAACCACCTCGTCTTCATGGGCATGGGCGAGCCGCTGCTCAACTACGAGCACGTGCTCGAGGCGGCGCGGCGGCTGCCCGACCTCGGGATCACCCACCGGCGGACGACGATCTCGACCGTCGGCTGGCTCCCGAACCTGACGCGCTTCGTGGACGAGGTCGAGGAGCCGATCCGGCTCGCGCTCTCGGTCCACGCGGCCAACCCCGAGCTGCGCTCGCGGATCATGCCGGTGAACGACCGCTATCCCCTGCACGAGGTGGTCGCCGAGTGCCGCCGCTACTACGAGCTCCGGCACCGGAAGGTCTACGTCGAGTACGTGATGCTCGCCGGCGTCAACGACTCGCTCTCCCACGCCCGCGACCTCGCCGCACTCCTCGCGGGGGACGTCTTCAAGGTCAACCTGATCCCGTACAACCCGACCGGGATGTACGACGGCTCCCCACGCGAGACGATCGAGGCGTTCAAGCGGGTGCTCGACCGCGGGCGCGTCCCCGCGACCGTTCGGCTCACCCGCGGCCGCGACATCGCCGCCGCCTGCGGCCAGCTCGCGGCGACCCGCTAGCTGGGCCAGGCGGCGCTGCCCGGGCGCAGGTCCCAGGGGCCGCCGTCGCGACAGCGAAGCGTGTCCCAGTATTCGGCCGGGAGCACCGACGGCGAGGCGGAGAGTGCCCACAACGCCGCGGCCCGCGCGTTCCGGACGCTCCCGCCGAGGCGCTCGGTCGTGAACTCCGTCATCTGGATCGCGTAGCACTGGGTCTCGGCCTCGTTCGTGACGCCGGCGAGGTGGAAGGACTCGTGCGCGAGGGTGACGAGCGCCATCGCCGTCCCCTCGTCGATCGGCGCCGTCCCGTCGCTCCGGGCGAACCGCTCCAGGCGCTCGCACGTCTTCGAGCTCAGGTTG
>JBBQHQ010000050.1:0-16177 GCA_038324115.1 Gaiellales bacterium | reverse complement strand
TCCTCCGCCATGTCGACCATATCGATATCGCGCGCGCGGAAGATCGCCGTCGTGACCGCGAAGCCCATCGCCATCTCGATCGCCATCGCGGTCACCGCGACGACGATCAGCACTTGCCCGTCCGCCCCCGCCGGCGAGACGTAGGCCCAGAACGCGGCCGCAGCGACGATCACTGCGTTCACGATCAGCTCGATCCCCATCATGATCATCACGATCGACTGCTGCGAGAGGACGCCGTACAGCCCCACCGAGAAGAGCGCGGCGGCGAGCAGGAGGAAGGCCTCGAGGCTCACCGGCCCACCCCACCCCTGATCGGATCGTCAGGCGCCGACGCACGTAGGTCGTCGCCGTAGCGGTCGTAGCGCCCCCGGGCGGTGGCGAGGAGGACGGACCCGATGATCGTCGCGAACAGGGCGAGCCCGAGCGTCATCATCACGAGCATCTTCGGCCCCATCAGCGCCTCGCCGAGCTGGAAGGTGAGGTCGGAGGCCGGTACGCCACGCCGTTCCGGCCAGGGGACGACGAGGATCCCGGCCGCGAGGAGCGCGAACGAGCCGAGCGCGATCGCGAGCGACGCAGGCTTCTGGTGGTACATCTGCATCGGCATCAGGCCAGCCGGGTTCATCATGTACATGACCATGAAGACGGCCATCAGGACCATCTCGATCGTCATCATCAGCACCACGAGCACCCCGAGGTAGCCGAGGCCGAGCAGGAGCACCTCGCCGGCCGCGAGCACGAACGAGAGCAGGAGCGCGAAGGTCGCCCGGGCCATCGAGCCGACACGGAAGACGGCGAACCCCGAGGCGGCGGCGCCCGCGGCGAGCACCCAGAAGAGGATCGACTCGCCCATCAGCGCGCCAGCACCACGATTGCGACGAGGAGCGCCTGCAAGATCGTCAGCGGAATCACGAGCACCCAGGCGACCTCCTCGAGCCGCTGGAGGGGGAGCACCGGCAGCAGCCGGCGCGCACCGACGAGGAGCGCGAGCAGCACGACCGTCTTCAGCAGGAGCCACGCGAACCCCGGTAGGAACGGACCGCTGTCCCCGCCAAGGAAGAGGACGGCGCCGACGGCCGCGGTCACGGCGAGCAGGAGGTAGCGCCCCGCGAGGAGGAGCAGGCGATCCGGGCCCGAGACCTCGACGAGCACGCCTCCGGCGAGGTCACGGCCGACCGCCTGGCCGAATGGCCCCACGAAGGAGATCGCGAGCGCGCTCAGGAGGAACGCCGCGAACGCGACCGGCATCCACGCGACGAACCAGAGGCCGGACTGCGCTGCCGCGACGTCGGCGACGCGGAGGGACTCCGCCCCGAGTGCGGCTGTGATCAGGGCGAACATGTGCGGCAGCTCGTAGGCGAGGCCGAGCGCGATGTAGCGGTACCCCCCGGCGAGCCCGTAAGGGGAGTTCGAGCCCCAGCCGGTCAGCCAGAGCCCGGCCCAGACGAGCACCTCGGCAGCGTTGAACCAGACGATCCCGTAGGAGAGGTCGAGCACCGCCCGGCCGCCCACGGGGACGACGAGCGCCGCGAGCAGAGCGGCGACGAAGACAAGCGCCGGCCCGGCAGCCCCGAGCAGGCGGTCGGCGGCAACGACTGCGCGGCGCTGCTGCACGAGCAGCCGCGCCGTCTCGCGGAGGGGGATCGCGAGCGCACCGGTGAGGGGCCGGCCGGTCGCGCGTGCGCCAAGGGCCGCGTCGCCCGCCGCCGCGACGAGCGCGAGTGCGGCGAGGGCCGGGGGCACGAGCAGGGCCGCCCAGAGTGGCGCGGACTCAACCATGCCTCACCGCTGGTATCGCGCCGAGCTCATCCACGTCCGGATCCAGGCTCGCGACGATCAGCCGCGCCTCCCCCAGCTCGACGCCTGCGACGAGCTGGGGGAGCGCGTCGAGCAGCGCGCGGGCCCTCCCGGCCGGATCGTCGGCGGCCCCTCCGAGCTCGTCCTCGTCGCCGAGGCTTGCCACGGCCGCCTCCGCCTCGTCGAGCCAACGCAGCGCGCGGGCGTGGACGTCGCCGCCGACCCCGAGCTCCGCCGCCAGCTCCGCCGGGATCGTCCCGAGGCCGTTCCACGCCCAGCGCAGGAGCCTCGAGCCGCGCAGCGTCCGACCGACGCGGGTCAGCTCCTCCTCGACGGCGGCGGCGTCCGAACCGGCGACCAGGCGGTCGCGAGCGATTCGGGCGACGAGCGCGCCCCGCTCGTCGCCGGCGACCATGAGCAGCCGGCCGAGGCTGTCCAACCGCCTTGCCGCGCGCCGCCGGGCGGCCTCCCCCGCGGTCACCGGCTCTCCGTCCGAGGCTCGCAGCCAGGGCTCGGACCAGAACGGCTCGGCCGACTCCTCCCCCACGACGTCGACCTCCGCTTCCTGAATCACGTCCCCCTGGATCTGCGTCGTGAGCACGAGCCCGGCCGGCCAGTCCGTGAGCACGGGCCCGAGCGGCAGCTCGAGCCGGTCGAGCTTGAGCCCGTCTCGGTCGGGCGCCCGGTCGGCGAGCGGAAGGCCGGCGATCCGCATCTCCTCCCCGTCCCCGTTCCCGTGCTGGGAGTGGCCGCCTCCGTGGCCTCCGGTCGGTTTTGCCGGCGGCCGAAGACCCCGCCGAGGCTCGGACCGCGCCGCGAGCAGCTCCTGCGCCGAATCCAGTGCGCGCGTCGCGTCCTCAGGCCCGGAGATCTCGAGCCGCACGCGGGGTGAGGGCAGCTGTGCCCAGACCCGGTCGACCGCGTCGGCGAGGTCGCCGCCGGGCCTGCCACAGACAACGAGCAGGTCGGCGTCGGCCGGGGAGGCCGCCTCGGGCCAGCCGCGCTCGCGCAGCTCACGCTCGACGGCGAGCCGGGCGGCGGTGCCGCCGGGCGCGACCGCGAGCAGCGCATGCGGCCGGCCGGCCGCGAGTCGCCGGAGCGCTCCGCTTAGCTCCACCGGAGTCCGCCCTCCCGCCACGCGTACAGGATCCCCGAGGTCAGGATTCCCAGGAAGACGAACATCTCGACGACCGACGCGAGCCCGACGGTGCTCACGACCCTCACCCACGGATACATGAAGACCATCTCCATGTCGAAGGCCAGGAAGACCATCGTGACGACGTACCAGCGGACGTGGTAGCGCGAGACAGCGTGCGCGGCAGGCTCGTTGCCCGAGAGGAACGGCTCCACCAAGAGAACCTCGCGGTCGGCGGCGACGAGCCGCCCGAGGACGTGGATCCCGGCGACGAGCACGCCGGCCGCGAGCAGGAGCAGGAGGGCGGGGAGCAGCGACTGGCTCACCCTCGCTCCGCCTCAGGCGGCGATCGCGCGCAGGTCGTCGACGGTCGCGCCGAGCAGGGTGTCGCGGAGGTCGAAGAGGCCCGCCCACAACGAGGAGGCGTTGGGGGCGACGTCCATCCGCGCGGCGTCGGAAAGGCCCTGCAGGGCGCGGACGAGCACCGCGAGCTCGAGGTATGCGGCGGCGACCCGGGAGGGGCAGGCGCTGACGCCGGCACGGGTCAGGATCGGCTGCCACTCCACGAGCTCGCCGGCGCCCGGGCCGGCGTACCAGGAGCGGCCCTCGGCCTCGTCGGCCTCGAGCTCGAGCAGGTAGCGGGAGAGCGGCCCTTCGAGGCCCGCAAGTGCGGTCTCGACCCGGTCGGCGGCATGCCGGAGCGCCGCCTCGCGCCCGCCGGCCGTCCCGGGGTCGGCGTCACCGCGGCCCCAACGCTCGAGCAGGCGGCAGAAGGCGAGCGCGGAGACCTCGCAGGCGCGCAGCTGGGAGACCAGGCGGTCGGACGTGCGGCGGCTCGCCGCGTGCAGCTCCAGGATCTCCGCCCACTCGCCCACGGCTAGACCTCGACGACGACGGGGAGAATCATCGGTCGGCGCCGGGTACGGTCGTAGACGATCTGGCCGACGGAGTCGTGCAGGTGCTCCTGGAGGAGCTTGATCTCGCGGATGTCGTCGGCGGCCAGCTCTTCGAGCACGCGGAGGGCCTCGTCGCGCAGCTCGTCGAGCAGGTCGTCCGACTCGGCGAAGCCGCGGGCGATCAGCTCGGGCGGCGCGACGCCGCTCCCATTGGAGCTACCCACGGTCGCGACGATGATCAGGACGCCGTCCTCGGAGAGCCGGCGGCGGTCGCGGAGGGCGACGTCGCGGACATCCCCCACTCCCAGGCCGTCCACGAAGGTGACCCCGGACTCGATCTTCTCGGGCAGAAGCCGGGTGCCGTCCTTCGTCAGCTCGACGACGGAGCCGTTCTCGGCGATCACGATGTTCGCGGCGGGGACGCCAGCGTCGCGCGCGAGCTTCGCATGCGCGTCCTGCATCCGATACTCGCCGTGGATCGGCATCACGGAGGTCGGGCGCAGGAGCGCGAGCATCGTCCGCAGCTCCTCGGAGTTCGCGTGCCCGGAGACGTGCACGGCCGCGACCTCTTCGTGCAGGACCTCGGCGCCCGCCTGGGCGAGCCGGTTGATCGAGTCGTGGACGCGCAGCTCGTTCCCGGGGACCGGGCGCGCGGAGAGGATCACGGTGTCGCCGCGCTCGACCCCGATCGTCGGGTGGTCGCCGAAGGCGATCCGGGTCAGTGCCGACATCGGCTCGCCCTGGCTGCCGGTACAGAGGATCATCACCTGGCCCGGCGGGAGCGACATCGCGTCCTGCGGCTTCACGAGCATGTCGTCGGAGACGTCGAGGTAGCCGAGCTGGCGCGCGATGTTCAGGTTCTTCTTCATCGAGCGGCCGACGATCGCCACCTTGCGGTTCGTGGTCTTCGCGACCTCGATCGCCTGCTGCATCCGGTGGATGTTCGAGGCGAACGAGGCGATCAGGATCCGGCCCTTGCGGACGGGGATCAGCTGGCGGAAGGCTTCCCCGACGAGGCGCTCCGAGCCGGTCATCCCGGGCCGCTCCGCATTCGTCGAGTCGCCGAGAAGAAGGTCGATCCCCTTGTTCCCCCACTCCGCGAGCCGACCGACGTCGGTCTTCTGTCCGTCCACGGGCGTGTGGTCGAGCTTCCAGTCGCCCGTGTGGAGCACGCGACCGGCGGATGTCTCGAGCACGATCGCGACGGCGTCGGGAATCGAGTGCGCGACCCGGACGAAGTTGAGCGTGAAGGAGCCGACGCTGATCTCGCGGTTCGGCTCGATCTCCTGCAGCGTCGTGGCGGAGGTCAGCCCGTGCTCGTCCAGCTTCGACTTGATCAGGCCCAGCGTCAGCTTTGTCCCGATCACCTGGTCGCAGTCGACCTGGCGGAGCAGGTACGGCAGTCCGCCAACGTGATCCTCGTGGGCGTGCGTGAGCACGACAGCGCTGACGCGGCGGTCGCGCAGGTACGAGATGTCCGGGAGGACGAGGTCGACGCCGAGGTGCTCGTCGCGCGGGAAGGCAAGCCCGGCGTCGACGACGACGATCTCGTCGCCGTGCTCGTAGACGGTCATGTTCTTGCCGACCTCGCCGAGGCCGCCCAGGGGCACGATGCGGAGTGTTCCGTTCACGAGGGCCAGTGTAGGTGCGCGTCTACGCTGCTGCGCCTTCGAGCAGGCCGAGCGCCGCGAGGCAGCCCCGGACGCTGGCGGTCTCGTCGTCTGTCGCGGCGACGAGCGGGAGTCTGTGGCCTCCGACCTCGTGCCCGAGCAGGTTGAGCGCGGCCTTGATCGGGATCGGGTTCGGCGCGACCCGGAGCAGGTCGATCGAGGGCCGGATCTCCCGGTCGAGCGCGCGGGCCTCGTCATGTTCGCCCTCTCCCCAGAGCCGGACGATCTCGGCCACCTGCGGGCCGACGACATGGGTGTGCACGCAGACCCCGCCGACGCCGCCGAGCTCCAGGAACGGGACGATCAGGTCGTCGTCGCCTGCATAGAGGTCGAGGCCGAGCTCGACGATCCGCTTTGCCTCGCCGAGGTCGTCCCAGGCCTGCTTGACGGCGGTGACGTTCGGGATCTCCGCGAGCTGCGCGATCGTCTCGGGCTCGAGGTTGAGTACCGAGCGCCCCGGGATGTTGTAGACGACGATCGGCTTGTCGGTGACGGCGGCGATCGCCTCGAAGTGGGCGACGATCCCGCGGACCGGTGGCTTGCTGTAGTAGGGCGTCACGACGAGGATGCCGTCCACGCCGAGTTCATGCGCCCGTTCGGTCAGGTGCACGGAGTGGCCTGTCGCGTTCGTGCCCGTGCCCGCGACGACCGTCGCGCGGTCGCCGACCTCCTCCACCGCTGCCGCATAGAGCTCGAGCCGCTCGTCGTCGGAGAGCGTCGGCGACTCGCCGGTCGTGCCGGTGACGACGAGCCCGTCGGAGCCGTTCTCGACCAGGTGCTGTGCGAGTCTGCGGAAGGAGTCGAGGTCGACGGCACCGTCCGCCCTGAAGGGCGTCACGATCGCGGTGAGGACGTGTCCGAGCGCCGGGGCCATCGTGGGATCGTACTAGGCCAAGGCCCGCGCGAAGATGCTCACAGGAGCGTGTCGAGCCCTACGGTCAGGCCCGGCGGGAGCGAGCGGATCCGCTCGACCGCGAGCAGCACGCCGGGCGCGAACGCCTCCCGCGAGGTCGTGTCGTGCCGGATCGTCAGCGTCTCCCCCTGCCCGCCGAAGATCACCTCCTGGTGCGCGACGAGTCCCGGGAGCCTGATCGAGTGGATCGGCGTGCCCGGGCCGATCAGGGCGGCGGTCGCTTTGGCCGTGCCGGAGGGCGCATCCAGCTTCGTCTCGTGGTGCAGCTCGACGATCTCGGCCCGGTGCAGGTGCTCGGCCGCCTCCTTGGCGAAGCGGAGCATCAGGACGGCCCCGAGGGCGAAGTTGGGCGCGAAGAAGACCGGCAGCTCGTGGGCACGGGCGAGCTCGTCGACGCGCGCCTCGTCAAAGCCGCTCGTCCCGATCACCACGGGGACGCCCTGTTCCAGGCACGCCCGGACGTTCTGCACGACCGCGTCAGGACGTGTGAAGTCGACGGCGACCTCGGCGCCCTCGCCCGGCTCGACGAGCACGTGCCCGGCCGCCTCGAGCGCCGGCGCAAGCACCGATCCCACCTTGCCCCGGCGGCCGAGGAGGAGGATCTTCACGCCGCGGCCAGATCCGGGTTGAGCCGCTTCACCGCGGCTCGGAAGCGCGACTCGCTGGGGCCGATTCCGGCCGCCGAGAGGCTGTCGGGCCGGAGCAGCTCGGCGGCGAGCCCGGCGACGTCCTCGCTCGTCACCGCGTCGACGCGCGCGATCGTGTCCTCGAGGGTGAGCAGCTCGGTGCCCGTCGAGAGCGACTTCCCGAGCCGGCTCATCCGGTTCGAGGTCGACTCCATCGACAGAAGCATCCGGCCCTTCAGGTTCTCCTTGGCGCGCTCGAGCTCGCCCGGGCGGACGTTGCCGGCGGCCACGTCGGCGAGCTCGCGGGCGGCGATCCCGAGGCACTCGGCCAGGTTCTCGGCCCGGGTGCCGAGATAGAGGCCGATCTGGCCGGCGTCGGAGTACTGCGAGCCGTACGAGTAAACGGAGTACGCCATCCCGCGCTTCTCGCGGATCTCCTGGAACAGCCGGGAGGACGCGGAGCCGCCGAGGATCGCGTCGAGCAGCGAGGCGGCGAAGCGGCGGTCGTCGCCGCGCGAGACCCCCCGCCCGCCGAGGCAGACGTGGTACTGCTCGGTCTTCTTGCGCAGGAACCGCAGGGCCGGCGAGCGCTCGCCGCCGAGCGGCTTGCGGGGGCGGCGGTCGGCCGGCGCCGTCTTCGGCACCCGCTCGGCCAGGAGCCCGAGCAGGCGGTCGTGCTCGAGGTTCCCCGCGGCAGCGACGACGATGTTCTGGGCGGTGTAGGCGTTCCGGTGGTAGGTGGCGAGCGCCCGTTCCCCCACGCTCGCGATCACCTCGGCGCGCCCGATCACCGGCCGGCCCAGCGGATGCGCTCCGAAGACGGCTTCGGCGACGACGTCGTGGACGAGGTCCTGCGGGTTGTCCTCGACCATCGCGATCTCCTCCAGCACGACCTCGCGCTCGGAGTCGACCTCCACGAAAGCCGGCGAGTAGACCATCCCCACGATCACGTCGAGGGCGGCCTCGAGCCGGTCGTCGGGGACGCGCGCGTAAACGATCGTCGTCTCGCGCGAGGTGGCCGCGTTCAGCTCGCCCCCGAGCCCGTCGAAGATCTCCGCGATCTCCTGGGCCGTGTGGGTGGCCGTCCCCTTGAAAAGGAGGTGCTCGATGAAGTGGGAGACGCCTGCCCGCGACTCGGTCTCGTCGCGGGAGCCGGCGCCGATCCAGAAGCCGAGCGAGACCGAGCGAACGCTCGGCACGTGCTCGCTGATCACGCGCTCGCCGGTGCGGAGCTTCGAGAGGTCGTAGTGCTGCTGCACGAGCCCGATCCTACTGCCGGCTCGGCAGCGGCCCTTGACTTCGAGGGGCGCGAGCAGTCTAGTTCCGCCTACCGAGCTCAGAAGGAGAGCGTGATGAGGGGAATGGCGCGTCGCAGGGCGCTGATCTTCGTGATCGGCGCGGCCTGCGCGACGATGGTCTTCGCAGGCGGCTCCGCCTACGCGAAGCTGACCGCTCCAGCAGCGAGCGTGCTGAACGGCTGCGTCAAGTCGAACGGCGACCTGTATCTCGTCGACATCGGCGGGAAGCGGGGCGACTGCAAGAAGAACGAGATTCAGGTCGAATGGAACGTGGTCGGCCCGCGCGGCCCCATCGGCCCGAAGGGCGACCAGGGGATCCAAGGCCTCAAGGGCGAACCCGGAGACTCCGGCCCCAAGGGTGACCAGGGCCCGCCCGGCAGCGCAGCAGGTCTCTCGAGCCCGAACGGCAGGTTCTCGGTCGAGATCACGAACGCGGGCGTCTTCCTCCGCGGGCCCGGCGGCACCGTCTACGTGGACTTCCGCGGGGCCGGCAACACCTCCAACCGCTACTACGGGCGGTGAGCCAGATGAGCGAGACGACCACGAACACCACGAGGGGCAGCCTGCTCAAGCGGGCGGCGATCCTCGCCGGCGGTGCGATCGGGATCGGCGTCGCGGGCCGCGCGAGTGCGGCCACGCCGGCAGCGGCCCCCGCCGCAGTCCCGCTCCGGCAGGCGAAGGCCCGGCAGCTGACCCTGGCCGGGCGCGACTGGCGGCTCGCCCGCCCCGGCGTCGAGCACGGCAAGCTCCCGGCCGCGAACCAGCCGGCAGTCCCCCTCGGGCGCATCGTCGATGCGCGCGGGCGGGAACTGGGTCAGTTCCACGCCGCGGCCCTTCCGGGGCTGACGGCGTTCCACCTGCACACCTTCGAGCTCGCCGAGGGCACGATCCTCGGGCTGGGAGCAAGTGCGCTCGACCATGGGACGTACGCCATCGTCGGGGGGACGGGCCGCTACGCAGGTGCCTCGGGCACCTACGTCGCGCGCCAGTGGCCCCGCGAGCTGGGCGGCGACGGCACGGCCGAGTTCAACCTGAACCTGATCGCCTGGGAGGCCTGAGCAATGGCAGTGGACATGTTCCTGAAGATCAGCGAGATCCCGGGCGAGTCGCCGGACAGCAAGCACAAGGACGAGATCGACATCCTCTCGTTCAGTTGGGGCGTCAGCAACTTCTCCAGCGACGCGGCGGGAGGTGCCGGTTCCGGGAAGTCCGACTTCCAGGACTTCTCGTTCGCCCTACCCGTGAGCAAGGCTTCGCCGAAGCTGTTTCTCGCCTGCGCGAGCGGCCAGCATCTCGCCGAGGCGACGTTGAGCGTGCGGAAGGCCGGGAGTTTTGAGGGCGACTACCTCGTCTACAAGCTGTCCGACTGCCTTGTCTCGAGCTACCAGGAGGGGGGCTCGAGCGCGGATGGCCCCGTTGATGCCTTCAGCCTGAACTTCGCGAAGATCGAGGTCTCCTACAAGCAGCAGGACAGCAAGGGCTCGCTGGGTACCGCGACCACGGCCGGGTGGGACCTGAAGCAGAACAAGGGCAGCTGACCCCCGTCCCGGCACCACCCAAAGGCACGCCGGAGGAGCTCGCGCACCTGCGCGGCCCCCCCCACGGCGCGGGCTACACCGGCCCGGCCGTGCAGGAGCGCCTCGGCACGGAGCGGGACGTCCTCTCCCGGATCGGTGACTTCCCGGCCCACCTCCGTCGGCTCGAGGGGGACGAGAGCCCGCTCGCGAGCCTGATCAGGCTCTTCGTCCTGCTCGCCAGCGAGTCGACAGAGACAGCTGACCGGAGCCTGGCGCCGCTCGGCTCTGCCGCGCTGGTCGGGCTCGGGCTCGTCCGCCGCGAAGGCGACCGGCTCGTGGCGGCGGCCCGCCTGATCCCGCACGACGACCTCGTGATCGCCTCCGACCTGATGGAGACCGACGCGGGCGGAGACCACGTCCCGGGCGTCCAGCGGCCGTCGAACGCTCTCGCCAACCTGACCGTGCGCCGTCCCGTCGGTCGGGCGCTCGACATCGGGACCGGGAACGGGATCCAGGCGCTCCTCGCGTCCCGTCACGCCGACGAGGTCGTCGCGACCGACCTGAATGCCCGGGCACTCGAATTCGCCCGGTTCAACGCGGTCTTGAACGGCGCCGAGATCGAGTTCCGCCGCGGGAGCCTGCTGGAGCCCGTGGAGGGAGAGCAGTTCGACCTCGTCGTCGCCAACCCGCCCTACGTGATCTCCCCCGAGTCCAGCCTCGTCTTCCGCGACAGCGGCCTCGGGCGCGACCGGGTCAGCGAGACGCTCGTTCAAGGCCTCCCCGCGCTGCTCGCCGAGGGCGGGCTCGCCACGATCATGGTCAGCTGGATCGAGGAGGGCGCGACGCCGGACGCGCGCCCGCGCAGCTGGCTCGAGGGATCGGGCTGCGACGCCTGGATCCTCCACACGGGGACCGACGACCCGCTCAGTGCCGCCGCAGGCTGGAACCGGACCGTCGCCGACGCGCAGGACCGGGCGGAGCGGATCGACCGCTGGGTCGAGTACTTCCGCAGCGAGGGGATCGAGGGGATCGCCTACGGCGCGCTCCTCCTGCGGAAGCGCTCCCGGGCCGCGAACTGGATCCGCTCGACGGAGCTGCCGCTGGGGAAGTTCGGCCCGTCGAGCGGCGCGCTCGAGCGGATGATTGCGGCGCAGGACTTCCTCGAGGGGATCGCCGACGACGAGGCCCTGCTCGACAGCCGGGTGCGGCTCGCCGACGACGTCTCGCTCGACCAAAGCCTCAGGCAGGAGGACGGCCGCTGGGTGCTCCGCGAGGCGGAGCTGCGGCTCCTGGGCGGGCTCGGCTTCACCGCGGGGCTGGACGAGAACGCCACCCGTGTCGTCACCGGCCTCGATCCGAGTCGGCCGGTGCGGGACTCCCTTGCCGAGGCGGCCGAGACGCTCGGGGCCGACCCTGCCGAGGTCGAGCGCGCGGGCGCCGCCTTGCTCCGGCAGATGCTGACGCTCGGCTTCGCCGTCCCCGCCGACTAGCCACGAACGTCGAGGGGGCGGCTCTCGCCGCCCCCTCGGGTCTTTCTGCATCGGCTGATCCTTCGTCGGCGTCAGACCGCCGTGCCTGCGCCGGCCCGTCAGGCGAGTGGGAGCCCGTGCCGGATTCGTTGCGCGACCTGGCCGGAGATCCGGGCAACCGTCCCATCACGGCTCAGGTACCCACCGCGCCTCGAGATCCAAAGTGAGTTCGCGCCGTCCGTCCAGGGCGTCTCGGCGCCGACGACGAAGATCCGCAGCCAGCCGCCGGCTCCCGGAGCCGATGCGGCGGGCGTTCCGATCGTGTAGAGGCGCAGGTAGGTCGCCGCACCTCGCGCGGGCTTGAAGTCGACCGCAGTCGCCGCCGCTCTGACCGGCGCCGGCCGCGGGGCGATCCCGACCGTGGCTCGACCGAACTCCGCCACGAGGTCAGGCGCAGCCACGACCCAGCGCGACGTGAGCTGGCCGAGCCGAAGCAGATCGGCGCTCGGGACCCAGTAGCCAATCGTGCCCCCGGCGTCGGCGTACCGAAGCACGTAATACGGGCTCGGCCCTGCCGGCGCGGCCCGCTCGAGCGAGGCAGCGAAGCGTCCCTCGCCCAACTCCTCCGCGAACCCGACGTCTGCGTCGAGCGTCACGCAGCGGGCGGCGCCACAGAGCTGGATCGAGCCGGTGCCCTTGGCCGAAAGCGACGGCACGGCGGCAAGCGATAAGACGAGCACGAGAGTCGCAAAGGAAGTCCGCACGAAACCTCGTGCCGATCGTAACACACGCTGTTTGTCCATCACAGCTCGTACACCGCGGAGCCGCCTCGGGTTCCCTACCCCTGAGGGGGCGGCTCTCGCCGCCCCCTCAGATCTTCGTCCTAGCGGGTCTTCGTCCTAGTCGCGGTCGCGACGCGGGCCACGGTCTCTGCCGCCACCCGGACCGCCGCGGCTGTCGCGGCGGGGACGCTCCTCCTCGGGAGGCCGCGGCGGGGCGCTCTTCGCCCGCTCGATCAGCTCCTCCGGCTCGATCAGCTTGCCGTCCTCGTGCTTGTGGACGAGCTTGAGGCCGATCCGGCCCCGCGCCTTGTCCACCTCCTGCACAACGACGTCGACGACGTCGCCACGCGCCATCACGTCCTCGATGTGGGCGACGCGGCCCGGGCCCACGTTCGAGACGTGGAGCAGGCCGTCGGTGCCCTTCTTCAGCTCGACGAAGGCGCCGAACTGCGTGGTCTTGACGACCTTGCCGGTGAACGTGTCGCCCACCTCGGCCTCCTTCGTCAGCGCAGTGATCGCTGCGATCGCCGCGTCGCCCTTGGTGCCCTCGGTCGCGTAGACGAGGATCGTCCCGTCCTCCTCGATGTCGATCTGGACGTCGTAGTCGGCCTCGAGCGAGCGGATCATCTCGCCGCCCTTGCCGATCACCATCCCGATGAAGTCGGGGTTGATCTGGACGGACGAGATCCGCGGCGCGTGCTCCGCGAGCTGGTCCCGTGACTCCGGAATCGCCTCGAGCATCACGTCGAGAATCGCGTTCCGGGCCCGCTTCGCCTGCTCGAGCGCGTTCCGCATGATCTCCTGCGTGACGCCGGTGATCTTGATGTCCATCTGAAGCGCGGTGATCCCGTCCCTGGTGCCGGCGACCTTGAAGTCCATGTCGCCCAGGTGGTCCTCCGCGCCCTGGATGTCGGTGAGGATGACGTAGTCGTCGCCCTCCTTGACGAGGCCCATCGCGATCCCGGAGACCGGCGCCTTGATCGGCACACCGGCGTCCATCAGCGCGAGGGTCGAGCCGCAGACCGAGCCCATCGACGACGAGCCGTTCGACTCGAGCGTCTCCGAGACGATCCGGATCGTGTACGGGAAGTCCTCCGCCGGCGGGATCATCGCCTCGAGTGCCCGCTGCGCGAGCGCCCCATGACCGATGTCGCGCCGCTTCGGGCCCCGCATGAAGCCCGTCTCCCCGACCGAGTACGGCGGGAAGTTGTAGTGGTGCATGTAGCGGCGGTCGGTCTCGAGCGAGAGGTCGTCGATCCGCTGCCCCTCCTTGGCGGTGCCGAGGGTGAGGAGCGACAGGACCTGCGTCTGACCGCGCTGGAAGAGACCCGACCCGTGCGTCCGCGGGGACACGCCGACCGAGACCTCGATCGGGCGAATCTCCTCGGTGCCACGGCCGTCCGGGCGCCGCTTCTCGATCGCGATCTTCTTGCGGACGAGGTCCTTGTAGATCGCCTCGGCGGCCTTCTTGACGTAGCCCTTGGTCAGGCTGTCCTTGACCGCGGGGCTCTCGCCCTCGACGGTGGCCGGGCCTGCCGGGAACGGCAGCTCGACGCCCTCGATGATCCGCTCGAAGAGGAGGTGGCGCTTGGCCGACTTGAGCTCCTTCGAGTCCTGCTCGGCGTCCGTGAGGGCCCGGAGGCCGTCCTCGAACTGCTCGCGCACCGGGGCCTCGACGGCGGCGAGGCGCTGCTTCTCCAGGATCTGGGCGAGGCTCGCCCGCACCTGCATCTGCCGCTCGATGTCCGACTCGGTCGAGTCCATCGACGTCTCGCCGGCGATCTCGACGAGCAGCTCGTCGGCGACGGCGGCCGCCTCGCGGAGACCGTCGCGCTGGATCCGCTCCCAGACCGTGTGGCCGTGGGAGGCCTCGATCTCGGCGGTGACGTCGCTGTCCAGCCACTTCGCCTTGCCGACCTGGCGGCGGAGGTCCTCCTGCGCGTCGCAGAGCTTGCGGATCTCCTGGTGGGCGAGGTCGAGCGCCTCGAGGAGCACGTCCTCGGGCACCTCGTCCGCGCCGGCCTCGATCATCGTCAGGGCGTCCTTCGTGCCGACGACGATCAGGTCGAGGGAGGACTCCTCCCAATTCTGCTGATGCGTCGGATTGACGACGAGCTCACCGTCGATCCGGGCGATCCGGACCGCGCCCACCGGGCCGTAGAACGGCAGCGGTGAGATCACCAGCGACGCCGAGGCGCCGTTGATGCAGAGGATGTCGTGCGGGGTGACCATGTCCGCGGAAAGGACGGTGCAGATGACCTGCACCTCGTTGCGGAAGCCCTTCGGCCAGAGCGGCCGGATCGGGCGGTCGATCATCCGGGCGGTCAGCGTCGCGCGCTCGGTGGCGCGACCCTCCCGCTTGAAGAAGCCGCCGGGAATCTTGCCGGCCGCATACGCCCGCTCCTCGACGTCGATCGTGAGGGGGAAGAAGTCCGCACCCTCGCGCGCCTCCGTACGGCCGACGGCCGTTGCCAGCACCATCGTGTCGCCCGAGCGCATCACGACCGCGCCGTCCGCCTGCTTGGCGAGCTTGCCCGACTCGAACGTGATCTCCTTGCCGCCGATGTCGACGGTCACCGAGGCCATTTGCCCCGTTGCAGTACTCATATCCATTGCCTCCACTTTGCTTGGTGGAGAGTGGAAGTTTGGATCAGCTCCGCGCCGAAACGGGGCTCGTCCAAGCTTCCACCCTCCCTGGGAGAGCGATCGCCCGAGGCTCTAACGCCTCAGGCCAAGCTCCTTGATGAGGGCGCGATAGCCCTCGAGGTCGTGCTTCTGCAGGTAGTTGAGGAACCGCCGCCGCCGGCCGACGAGCTTGAGGAGCCCGCGCCGCGAATAGTGGTCCTTCCCGTGCGTCCGAAGATGCCCGGTGAGGTCGTTGATGCGCCTCGTCAGCATCGCGATCTGCACTTCCGGCGAGCCCGTGTCGGTCCCGTTGCGGCCGTGCTGATCGATCAGCTCCTGCTTGACTTCCTTGGTGAGGGCCATGTGGCCTCCTTCTTGTGGGTTCTCCGGAGCCCCCGCGCGGCGTGAGGAAGACACGGCCGGCCGAGATCTCGGTCGTGCATAGGCTAGCAACGATGCTGGAGCCTGCCGTCGCAGCCGGTCACCCGGCCACCGTCCGCGCCGGAATCGAGATCCTCGAGGCGGGAGGCTCGGCCGCGGACGCGGCTGTCGCGGCCTGTCTCGCCTCTTGCGTCGCCGAGACCGTGATGACGGGGCTGCTGGGCGGCGGGCACGCGATCCACTGGGACGGACGCGAGGCGGTCAACCTCGACTGCTTCGTCGGCGCCCCGTCCGGCCCCGAGGGCGAGCTGATCGAGCTCCACGTCCCGTTCGGGGAGGCGCTCGTCCACTACGCGGTCGGGCCGGGCACCTGCGGTGTGCCGGGGCTGCCGGCGGGCCTCGGAGCGCTCTGGGAGCGGTACGGCCGCCTCCCCTGGGCCGAGCTCGTCGAGCCGGCGCTCGCCCTCGCCCGCGGGCCGGTGCCGCTGCCGCCGGGCCACGCCGCCTGTCTCGCGATGCTGGCGCCGATCTTCATGCTCCGCGAGGAGGGCCGGCGGATCTACGCGCCTGCGGGCCCCGTGCTCCGGCCCGGCGAGGATCTGATCCAGCCCGGCCTCGAGCGCGCGTTCCAGCTGCTCGCCGACGAGGGCGCCCGCAGCGCCTACGACGGAGCGCTCGCCGATGCGCTCCTCGAGCTGGACGGGATCCCGGTCACCGCCGCCGACCTCCGTGCCTACGAGCCACGGTGGAGCCGGCCCGCCGAGGTGGCGTTCGCGGGGACGCGGTTCCTGACCCGAGAGGGCCTGTCCGGCGTCCCGGACGCGCTCAGGCGTCTCCCCCGCCTCGCCGTGCTGCCCGAGGACGAGCGGGTGCTCGCGCTGCTCGCGGCGCTCGAGGGTGCCGGTCCGGAGGGGCACACGACGAACCTCGTCACGGTCGACGCGGAGGGCAACGCGTGCGTTCTGACGACGAGCCTGGGGCTCGGCACCGGCGACTTCCTCCCGGGGCTCGACCTGCAGCCGAATAGCATGCTCGGCGAGACCGACCTCGTCCGTGAGCCGCTCACGC
>JBBQHQ010000049.1:0-16184 GCA_038324115.1 Gaiellales bacterium | reverse complement strand
GGCGAAGTTCGTCTCCCGGGTCGAGCGCGCCGACGGGCTGGCCGCCGCGGCGGGCGAACAGTGGCGGGAGCTTGGATTGGAGCGGCAGGACGACTACTACGAGCAGGCCAAGGAGGAGCTTCGATGAGCGAGATCGCAGACGTACGGGGCCGGTGGATCGTCGACTCGCGGGGCAACCCGACAGTCGAGGTGGACGTGCAGCTGACCTCGGGGGCGTGGGGGAGGGCGGCGGTCCCCTCCGGCGCCTCGACCGGCGTCCACGAGGCCGTGGAGCTCCGGGACGGCGGCGAGGCCTGGGGTGGCAAGGGCGTCGGCCGGGCCGTCACCAACGTCGCCGAGATTCGCGCCGCGGTCGCGGGGATGGACGCGTCCGACCAGGAGGCGCTCGACCGTGCGCTCGTCGAGCTCGACGGGACGCCGAACAAGGGCCGGCTCGGCGCCAATGCCGTCCTCGGCGTCTCGCTCGCGAACGCGAAGGCCGCCGCGGCCGACGCGGGCGAGCCGCTCTATCGCTACCTGGGGGGCCCCGACGCGACGACCCTGCCCGTCCCGATGATGAACGTGATCAACGGGGGCGCCCACGCGGCCAACTCGATCGACCTGCAGGAGTTCATGGTCGTCCCCGCCGGGGCGCCCAGCTTCGCGGAGGGTCTGCGCATCGGCGCCGAGGTCTACCACGCGCTCAAGAGCGTGCTGGGGGAGCGCGGGCTCGCGACCGGCGTGGGGGACGAGGGCGGCTTCGCCCCCGATCTCGAGTCGAGCGAGGCTGCGATCGAGGCGATTCTCGAGGCGGCCGAGCGGGCGGGGCACAGCGGGTCGATCGCGATCGCGCTCGACCCGGCCACGAGCGAGGTCTTCGCCGACGGCGTCTACCGGTTCGAGGGCCGGGAGAAGACGGGCGCCGAGATGCCGGCCTTCTGGGCCGAGCTCATTGACCGCTACCCGATCGTCTCGATCGAGGACGGGCTCGCCGAGGACGACTGGGAGGGCTGGGCGCAGCTGACCCGCGATCTCGGCGACCGCGTCCAGCTCGTCGGCGACGACCTCTTCGTCACGAACCCGGAGCGCCTCCGGCGCGGGATCGACGAGGGAGTCGGCAACTCGATCCTCGTCAAAGTGAACCAGATCGGGACGCTCACGGAGACGATCGAGGCGGTCCGGCTCGCCCAGGAGAACGGCTACACGGTGGTGATGTCGCACCGCTCGGGCGAGACCGAGGACGCGACGATCGCCGATCTCGCCGTCGCGCTCGGGACCGGGCAGATCAAGACCGGGGCTCCGGCCCGCTCGGACCGCGTGGCCAAGTACAACCAGCTGCTCCGGATCGAGGAGGAGCTGGGCGGCAGGGCCGTCTATCCGGGCTGGGAGGCGTTTCCCAAGGCCGGGCGCGGCTAGGGTTCCCGCATGGCTGTGAACCCGAGGCGAACGAAGATCGTCGCGACCCTCGGTCCCGCCTCGACGAAGCCGGCGGTGCTCGACGCGCTGATGGAGACGATCGACGGCGCCCGCCTCAACTTCTCGCACGGCACCCACGATGACCACGCGGAGATCGCGCGGCTCGTCCGCTCGGCCGAGGAGAAGGTCGGCCGGCCCGTGGCGCTGATCGCCGACCTCCAGGGCCCGAAGCTCCGGATCGGCGAACTGGCCGCACCGGTCGAGCTCGTGCGCGGCGAGCACGTGACGATTGCGGGCGAGAACGGGGCCCAGCCCGACGACCTGCCCGTGGCGCCGGATGTGCTCGGCTCGGTGCTCCAGCCCGGGCACGACGTCCTGATCGACGATGGCGCCGTCCGGCTGCGCGTCCAGAAGGTCGACCGCGGCCGCGCCCACTGCGAGATCCTCTTCGGCGGGACGGTAACCTCGCACAAGGGCGTCAACCTGCCCGGCGTCCCGCTGCCCATCCCCTCGCTGACCCGCAAGGACCTCGAGGACCTCCAGTTCGCGCTCGAGCTCGGCGTCGACTTCGTCGCACTCTCGTTCGTGCGCACCGCCTCCGACGTGCAGGCGCTGAAGACGCTGATCGAGGCGTCGGGCTCGACCGCGCACGTGATCGCCAAGATCGAGAAGGCGGAGGCGGTCGCGGTGCTGGACGACATCCTGCGCGAGGCGGACGCCGTCATGGTCGCCCGCGGCGACCTCGGCGTGGAGATCGGGGCCGCCGACGTGCCGCTCCTGCAGAAGCGGATCTTCCACGCCGCTCTCGACCGTGGGAAGCCCGTGATCACGGCCACCCAGATGCTCGAGTCGATGATCCACTCGCCGGAGCCGACCCGCGCCGAGGCGTCCGACGTCGCGAACGCGATCCTCGACGGCACCTCCGCGGTGATGCTCTCGGGCGAGACGGCGATCGGCGAGTGGCCGGTCGAGGCCGTCGCGCTGATGAACCGGATCGCCTTCGCCGTCGAGCCGAGCCTGGACTACCGGCACGAGATCCCGGAGGCGGACGACCACCCGACGATCGGGCAGGCGATGTCCAACGCCGCCTGCGACATCGCGGAGGCTCTCGCCGCGAAGGCGCTGCTCGTCCCCACCTTCACCGGCCGCACCGCTTCCGCCGTCGCCCGCCTGCGGCCGCGGCGGCCGATCATCGGGCTCACCCACCACAAGCACTCGCTCCAGCACATGGCGCTCGAGTGGGGCGTGACGCCGGTCTCGATCCCGCAGGCCGCCGACGTCGAGGAGCTCTGGTCGACATCGATCGACGCCGCCTGCGCGACGGGGATCGTCGTACGCGGCGACCGGGTCGTGATCACCGCCGGCACCGCCGTGAACATGCCCGGCACGACGAACGTGATCAAGGTCGAGCTGGCCTGACCGGCGCGGCCGCGCGGCCGCCGGGGAAGGAGCCGGGCGCCAGGCGGGGAAACGGAAGGCCGTGGCCAAGCGAGCCCCCCGTGCAGACGTGCGCCGTCGTGTCTCCGCCCCGCCGAAAAGGCGCGGGCGCAAGCGCGTGCGCCCGCACGGCGCCGCGGTGCTCCTTCGCTGGTGCGTGATCGGCGTCTTCGGGCTCGTCGGCTTCCTCTACTACCGGCCGATCTCGAGCTACCTCGAGACGCGCGCCACGGTCGGGGAGCGCGCGGCCGAGGTGAGCGAGCTCCGGCAGGAGCGCTCGCGGCTCCAGACTCGGCTCGAGCACAACTCGACCCGGAAGGCGCTCGAGCGGGAGGCGCGGCTGAACGGCTACGTCCGTCCCGGCGAGCGGCTCTTCGTCGTCAAGGGGATCGCCGAGTGGCGCCGCGCGAGCCGGGCCGCCACGAAGGGCGAGGCTACGATCGGCGGGGATGGATGACCGTGCCCTCGTCGAGCGTCAGCTAGGCCGCCCGCCGCGCACGTTCCGCCGCGTCGCTCGCCGCTGCCCGTTCGGGGCGCCCGCGGTGACCGAGCAAGAGCCGTACGACGCCGGCGGCGAGCCGTTCCCGACCACCTATTACCTCACCTGCCCACACCTCGTCGCGGCCGTCTCGCGGCTCGAGGCCGCCGGTGGGGTCGAGCGCTGGAGTGCGGCGCTCGCCGAGGACGAGGGGCTCGCCACCGACCTCGAGCGCGCGACCGCCGAGCAGCGTGCCGTCCGACGCGAGCTCGCCGGGGGCCGGACGGGCGCCGACGCAGGCTCCTCGCTCGAGCTGGGGATCGGCGGCAGCGCCAACCCGCAGCGGCTCAAGTGCCTGCACGCCCACGCCGCCTACGCCCTTGCCCGGCCCGGCTACGAGCTGGGGGAGCGGGTCCTCGCCGAGCTCGAGCCGCTCTGGCCGGAGCGGTGCTGCACGGTCGCCGCGGACGCTGAGTAGCATCCGCGCGGTGTCCGAGGTACAGACCGAGAGCGCACGGCGCGAGTGGGAGGAGGGCACCCGCCGGCTCGACGAGGCGGCGGCCGGCCCGCGCGAGCGCGACCGGCTGCTCGCCCAGGTGAACGCCGTGCTCGAGGAGCTTCGCCGCCGGGTCGGAGGCACGTACACGCTCGCCGAGCTCGCCGAGGCCTACACCGGCGCCGAGGCCTGGAGCCGCGAGGTCGTCTCGCAGCGGGCACCCGCGCCCGGCTGGCCGCGGACGCTCTCGATCGTCGAGGCTGCCGCCTTCCACATCTACGCGCGCGGCGCGGTCGATTGGGAGCCGTGAGCACCCGTCCTGCCCGCCCGGAGGCGGGGCGCCGGCCGCCGCGCCGGCCCCGCCGCAACCCGCTGCTCAGGCCGGCCGTGACGGGGCTCGTCGGCCTGCTCCTCCTCCTGCTCGGGATCGCGATCGGGCAGGCGCTCGAGGACGGCCCCTCGCCGGGCGGTCGCGTGACCAACGTGCGCACGCTCCAGCCCCAGCCGCTCCCGGCCGCGGGCCGGACCGTGACGGTGACGATCACCGCCACCACCCCCTAGTCGGGTTTCAGATACCGGAAAGTTTGGGTAGGTTCCAGGCCGCAATGGCCTTTGACTCCTCCAGACGGCGTCCGGCAGCCGGACAGCCCGAGTGGTTGACGCTCGGCCAGGCCGCGACCTATCTCGGCGTCGCCCAGAGCACGATGCGCAAGTGGTCGGATCTCGGCCGCGTGGCCGCGTTCTACACCCCCGGCGGCCACCGCCGCTACCGGCGCAACGACCTGGACGAGTTCCTCGCGGGCTCCGGCAGCCCGGGCCCCTCGGGCGGCCCGTCCGGCCCGTCCGGCCCGTCCGGCGCCGGCCCGAGCGTGCTGATCGTGGACGACGACGAGAAGCTGCGCGAGTACGTCCGCGTCAACCTCGAGGCGGAGGGCTACCAGGTGCGCGAGGCCGGCAGCGCCGAGGAAGGCCTGGCGGCACTGGACGAGGAGCCGCCCGACCTGATCCTGCTCGACGTGATGATGCCCAAGGTGGACGGCTGGGAGATGCTCCAGCGCGTCCAGGAGAAGCACGGGGTCGGCTCGATCCCTGTGATCATGTTCAGCGGCAAGGTGGACGAGCGCTCGGTCGAGGAAGCGACCTCGCGCGGCGCCCAGGGCTTCATCGGGAAGCCCTTCGACCCCCGGGCGCTGATCGAGTCCACCAAACAGCTGCTCCCCGCCGGCTGACCGCGCTCGACGGCAGGCTCCGCGACCTCGTCGTCGACCACCGGGTCGGGTTCCTCGATCCGTTCTTCGAGGCGCTGACGCGGTCAGGCTCGTTCGGGGTGATCTGGCTCGCCCTCGTGCTGCTCCTGACGATTGCGCTCCGGCGGCCGCCCTGGCTCCTCGCGCGGCTGGTCGTGACGATCCTGATGGCCGAGTCGATCTCCGGCGCCCTGAAACAGGTCTTCGACCGGCCCCGGCCGCCGCTCGCGGACCCCGATCCGGCCCCAATCGTGGAGTCGCTCGGGAGCGGGTCGTTCCCCTCGGGGCATGCGACCGTGTCCTTCGCCTGCGCGACGGTGATCGCGCTTGCACTGCCCCGGCTGACGCCGTGGGTCTTCGCGCTCGCGGCGCTGATCGCGTTCTCGCGTGTCTACGTCGGCGTCCACTATCCCGCCGATGTCGTCGCCGGCGCGATCCTCGGCATCACCGTCGGGTTCGCGATCGAGGGCGCAGCCCTCCTCGTCCGGCGCTTCAGCGCCCGCCGGGTCTCGCCGCGCGACCTCTGAGCCGCTAGAGCTCTTCGGCGGCGTCGAGCAGGCCGGCGGCGAGGAGCGCGAGCGATGCGGCGAGCGCGATCACGAGCCCGATCCCGCGACCCGCGAAGAAGAACGCGTCCGGGATCGAGAGGATCCGGACGAGGACGAAGATGGTGGCGAGCGCGCCGAGCGTGATCGTGACGAGGCTCTCGGGCACGGCCGCCGGCAGCTCGATCCCGAGCTCGCGGAGGATCACGAGCGCGATCGCGAGCACCCCGAGGAGGAAGACGAGCTTGCCGAGCACGCCCGTGTTCCAGCCGAGCACGCTCACGGTCACGCCCTCGCCCGTCCCGCTGCCGGAATACCAGCCGGTGAAGGCGGAGAGCGCCAGCACGAGTCCGGCGATCCAGGTGACCCGGCGGCCGAGCCCCCACAGGTCCGGCGTGCCCCGGCGCGGCGCGGGGGCCGGCTCGGCGAGGAACTCGAACTCGGGGTCGGGGTCGGGGTAGGGCTCTGACGTTTCCACAGACGCAAGTATGGGCATATCCCGCGGTGAAGTACACGAGGAACGTACGAAGGGGATCTCAGGGTTTGTTGATCGAGTCGGACCGCGACGCCGCGGAGCCCAACGACGGTCTTCCGCTCCTGCCCGGAGCGGAGCTCCAGTCGCGGGACGAGTTTCACTGCTCCTCGTGCGGCTACGGGATCGCGGTCCGGGGCAAGCTGCCCCTCTGTCCGATGTGTGGCGGCTCGGACTGGGAGCAGGTCGGCTCGACCCCGTTCGGCCGGGCCTCCGCTCTTCCCGTGGACTAGCCCGCGGCCGGTCTACACTTCCGGGATGGCCGAGCCTGCCACGCGCCCTCCGGCGGGCGACGACGCTCCGCCCGTCTTCGACCCGGTCGCGGTCGACCGTGCCTACCTCGTCGAGAAGGCGCGCCGGCGCGCACGCCTCGAGCGGAGCCGGGCCAAGCGGCGCGCCGGATTGCGCTTCTGGCTCGTCCTGTTCGTCCTCGTCGTCGCGAGCGGCGCGCTCGTGGTGACGATCTGGCAGCAGGTCCAGCGGCTCTTCGGGCTCTGACGTGATCGCAGCGAAGGCCGCGCGTCCCGACGTCGCCGGCGCGCTCGGCCTGCTCGCGGGGGCAAGCAGAGCCGTCGCGGCGGGTGAGTCGCTTCAGCCGACATTGGAGGCGATCGTCGAGGCCGCCGCGCTCGGCGTCGGCGCCGACGTGGCCGTCTGCTGGCTGCGGGAGGGCCACGGCGACCCCGTCGCCCGGGCCGTCTGGGCCCGCTCCGCCTCGCTGGGCGCGGAGATCGAAGGGTTGCGCCTCGCGTCGGGGAGCGACCGGGTCGCAGCTGTCCGCGACCGTGTCGATCCCGAGGCCTCGACCCTGTCGGTGCCGCTCGAGCCGGGCAGCCACGACGGCGAGAGTCTGGAGCTCGTCCGGCGGGGCGAGGGGCTCGAGGCCGAGGCGGAGCACGTCGTCTCGCTCGCAGCCGACCTGGCCTCGCTCGCGACGCAGCTCTGCTCCGACCAGCGCACCGAGGGGCACGTGGCGACACCGCTGCTCGACATCGCGGGTGACGCGCTCGCCGCCGCCTCGGAGGGCGAGCGAACCGCAGCGCGGATCGCGCGCGTGGCGGCGCTCGCCGCCGGCGCCCAAGCCGCCCTACTCTGGCGGCAGACCGCCGCGGGCGGCAGCGTCGTCGGAGGCCGGCACGGCGACCTCGAGCCGTCCCCTTCCGTCGAGGGAGCCGCCGCTGCTGCTCTCAGCGACCGGCAGGGGGCCTCCGAGTACACCTCGGCCGACGGCACCCTCGTGACGCTTCAGCTCGGCCAGCCGCCTGTGGGCATCCTCCAGCTGCTCTACGCACCGGGTAGCGCTCCGACCGACCTGACGCCCCTCGCCAGCTTTGCGGTTCGCGCTGCGCACGCGCTACGGGCCGCCGACCGCTCGAGCGAACTGGGGGTCGAGCTCGAGCGCAGCCGCGCGCTCCTGGCCGTCGTCGGCGAGGCGATCTCCCGCCTCTCGCTTTCACACACGCTGGACACCGCGCTCGAGCGGGTCGCCGCGCTCCTCGGCACGGAGCGGGTCGCGCTCTACCTCGCCGAGGACGGCGTCCTCTCGGCGGCGGCGTCCCGGTCGCTCGACGGCCCGCACGAGCAGGTCGCGCGCCGGCTCCTCGAGCTCGCGCTCGGGGCGCTCGGCAGCCGCAGCCTCTTCGAGCTGGACGAGGACGCGGCCGCCGAGGCGCTCGGCCCCGTCGAGGCCGAGGCCACTGCCGCCGGGATCGGCTCGTTCCTCGCCCTGCCGCTCGTGGTCGGGAACGAACCGATCGGGCTGCTCGCGGTCTATCCGAGCGCGCCGCGGCTGCTGACGGAGAACGAGTCCGTCCTCCTCTCGGCGCTCGCGGCGCAGCTCGCCGTCGTCGTCCAGAACGCCCGCCTGCACGAGAGGGCCAAGGAGCTCGGGAGCGAGCTGGAGGCGTCGCTGACCTCCGAGCGCGAGGCCGCCCGGCGCCTGCGCGCGCTCTACGAGATCTCGCGCTCGTTCGCGCAGAGCCTCTCGCTCGAGACGACCCTCGACGTGCTGGCCGAGTCGATCGTGACGCTGCTCGGCGTCGACGCGGCCGTGATCCGCATGCCGGACGAGCGCGGCGTCGACTACGTGGTCCGCGCCCTGCACGTGAACGACCAGCGCGTCGATGCGGCCGTCCGCGCCCTGCTCTCGCGGCCCCAGCCACTCCCCCGCAGCCAGATCCGGTCCTTCGTGGAGGAGCAGGAGCCGTTGCTCCTCGATCCCGCCACCGCGGCCGAGCTCGGCGGCTCGCTGGCCCTCCTTGCGCCCTTTCTCGAGAAGGGCTCGACCGCGGCGATGATCCCGATCGCAACGGCCGGCGAGCTGCTGGCGACGCTGACGATCGTCTCGCTCCACCCGGGCAGGCCCGTGGCCGGCGAGATCGCCGACACCGCGCTCTCGATCACCGGCCAGGCCGCCCTCGCCATCGACAACGCCCGTCTGTACGCGCAGCAGAAGGCGTTCGCGGACACGATGCAGCGCTCGCTCCTCCCCGACGAGGTGCCGCACATCCCGGGGCTGGAGATCGGAGACGTCTACGAGTCGGCCGCGCGGGTCGACGTCGGCGGGGACGTCTACGACTATCTCGTTCTGCCGGACGGGCGGCTGGCCGTCGTCCTCGGCGATGTGACGGGGCACGGGGTGGAGGCGACTGCAGACATGGCGATGGCGAAGTTCGTCTTCCGGTCGCTCGCGCGCGTCCACGTCGACCCGGGCCAGTTCCTGGCTGCCGCCAACGAGGTGGTCGCCTCCGAGATCGCGACGGGCAAGTTCATCACGATGTTCGAGCTCGTGATCGACGCGGAGGCCGGCACCGTGGCGGGCGCCGGCGCCGGGCACCCACCGCCCCGGCTCGTCTTCCCGGACGGGCGCGTCGAGGGCGTGGACGCTTTCGGGCTCGCGCTCGGGATCGACGTCCCCCAGGTCTACGAGCCGGTGGTCGTCGACTTCCCGGTCGGGGCGAGCGTCGTCCTCTACACCGACGGGGTCGTCGAGGCGCGCCGGGAGGGGGAGCAGTTCGGGATCGAGCGGCTCGACGCGCTCCTCGCGGAGAAGCGCGACCTGCCCCCGAAGCAGATCGCCCTCGCCGCCCTCGACGCCTGCCGCGCGTACTCCGACGGCGGGCTGACCGACGACTTCGCCGTCGTCGTGATCAAGCGGGCGGAGTAGTGCGCCGGTCCCCGCTCGCCCTCGGCGCCCTCGTGTTCGGCGCCGGAACCGGCTCGCTCGCGACCGAGATCGCGGCCTCGCGCCTGCTCGCCCCCTACTTCGGGTCGTCCACGATCGTCTGGGCGAACCTGATCGGGATCGTCCTCGCCGGGCTCGCGCTCGGCTACTGGCTCGGCGGCAAGCTCGCCGACCGGCGCCCCGAGCCCCGGCTCCTCGGTGCGATCGTGCTCGCCGCTGCGGGCTGGGTGGCGCTGACCCCGTTCGTGGCGCGGCCGCTTCTCGACGCCACCGTGCGCAGCCTCGACGAAGCGTCGGCCGGGGCCGTGGTCGGCTCCTTCTTCGCGGTCCTGCTCCTGTTCGCGCCCGCCGTCGTCCTCCTGGGGATGGTCTCGCCGTTCGCGATCCGGCTCGCGCTCACGGACGTCGAGACGGCGGGGGCAGTCGCCGGGCGCTTCTACGCGCTCTCGACCGCGGGCTCGCTGCTCGGCGCGTTCCTGCCCGCGCTCGTCGCGATCCCGCTGATCGGGACGCAGCGGACGCTGCTCGTGACCGCGGTCGTCCTCGCAGGCTCCGCTGCGATCCTGCTCGGCCGGGCAACGCTCGTCGCGGTCGCGGTCCTGATCGCGCTCGTCGCGATCCCGCCCGGGGCGGTGAAGGCGGAGAGCGGTCTCGTCCACGAGCAGGAGTCGCGCTACCAGTTCATCCAGGTCGTGGAACGCCCGGACGGCCGGAGGCTGCTCCACCTGAACGAGGGCGTCGCCGTGCACTCGCTCTGGCACCCCGACACCGTGCTGACGGGCGGCGTCTGGGACGCGTTGCTCGTGGCGCCGACCGTCCAGGCGCGGCCGCCGCGGCGTGTTGCGATCCTGGGGAACGCCGGCGGCACGCTCGCCCGCGCCTTCGGCGTCTACTGGCCCCGCGCTGAGATTGACGGCGTCGAGATCGACCCTGCCGTGACCGCGGTCGGCTACCGGTGGTTCGGGCTCGGCGACAACCCGCGCGTGACGACGCACGACGAGGACGCCCGGCCGTTCCTCCGCCGCACCGGCGAGCGCTACGACGTGATCTACGTCGACGCCTACCACCAGCCCTACGTGCCCTTCTACCTCACGACCGAGGAGTTCTTCGCGCTCGTGCGCCAGCGCCTCGCCCCGGGCGGGATCGTCGTCCTCAACGTCGCCAAGGTGCCCGGCGACGACGCGCTCGTCCGCGGGGTTGCGGGCACCCTCGCCGCCGAGCTGCCCACGGTCCGGGTCTGGCGGGCGTTTCGGTTCAACGACATCGTGATCGGGTTCGAAGGCGCGGATCCGGGCCACGTCTCGCGCAGCCTGCCCGGACCCCTCGGCGAGGTCGTCTCCCTGCTCGCCCAGGATCTCTGGAGCCGCCCCGCCGTCGCGCCGGCCGCCCGGCCCTGGACCGACGACCGTGCGCCCGTCGAGTGGATCACCGACCGGATGATCGTCTCTTACGCCGCCTCCGGCGGCGCCCTCGACGAGGACTTCCTCCCCTCGAAGCCGTGAGGCTGCTGCGTGGAGACGGGCCGGCCCTGCGGGTCGGGCATCGAGGCGCCGCCCTGCTCGCGCCCGAGAACACGCTGGCCGCGTTCGCCGTCGCCGTCGAGGTCGGCGTCGACGCGATCGAGTTCGACGTGCTCGACCTCGCCGACGGCTCGCTCGTCCTCGCGCACTCCAACGACCTGCTCGAGGTCAGCCACGGAGCGGCGGCGGGCACCGTCCGCGACCGTTCGCTCGCGGATCTGCGCGACGTCGCCCCCGATGTCCCCACCCTCGACGAGGCGCTCGCCTTCCTCGCCGGCACGCCTGGCCTGATCGCCCACGTCGACTTGAAGCTGACGACACGGCTGGACGAGGTCGCCGCCGCGATCGAGCGCCACGGGCTCGTCGGCCGCACGGTCGTCAGCTCCTTCCACCGGCAGAGCCTCGCCGCGATCTCCCGCGCCTTGCCGGGGCTCGCGCTCGGCTTCACCTACCCCGAGGACCGGCGCGGGGTCGCGCGCCATCGGGTGCTCCACCCGGCGATTCGGGCCGGTACCCTCGCCCTGCGCGCCGCGCTGCCGCGCCGGGTCGCCGCTCTCGCCGCCGCCGCGGATGCACGGGCCCTGATGCTCCACCAGGCGGTCGTCTCGCCCGCGGCCGTCCGGGCCGCCCATCGAGTCGGCGTTGCGGTCTGGGCGTGGACGATCGACGTGCCCGCCGAGGTCGAGAACGCCCGCGCAGCGGGAGTCGATGCAATCATCACGAACGATCCGGGGCTTCTGAAGACCCCGGCTACACTGGATTCGTGAAGCGCGGAGGCCTCGCATTCTTCAGCTTGGGCGCCTGCGCCTGCGCCGGCCTGCTCAGCGCCCTGCTGCTCGCCGCCTCGTCCACCGCAGGCGCCGACACGGGCACCACGACGGTGCCGCCGCCGCCGACCGATCCGCCGGTGCCGACGACGACCATCGGCACGACGACGACGACCACGACGACGACCACGACGACGACCACCACGACGACGACCACCACGACGCCGCCGCGCCCGAACACGATCCCGGCCGGCGTCACGATCGCGGACGTTCTCGTCGGCGGCCTCTCGCCGGCAGAGGCGACGATCGTCATGCGGGACTTCTTCCTGCGCCCGCTGATCATCCGAAACGGCAACGTCAAGCTGAAGGTGACCCCGAAGGCGCTCGGCGCCTCGGCCTACCTCGGCGACACGGTCAAGCGCGCCCGCGCGGCGCGGCCGGGCTCCAACGTCCGGCTCAAGGTCAAGCTCCAGCCGACGCGGATCTCCCGCTACGTCAAAGCGCTCGCCCGCCGCTTCGACCGGACGAGTGTGGACGCGAAGCTCCGGCTCAAGGGCGCCAAGCCCGTCGTGAGCAAGGAGCGCGTGGGGCGCTCGCTCGACCAGGCCGCGGCCGTGCGGGCGTTGACCGCCGACCTGAAGGGGCACCTGCGTACGCCGATCCCGCTCGCCTTCTCGACGCTGAAGCCCGCGGTGACGCGGAAGACGATCGGCGACGTGATCGTGATCCGGCGCAGCACCAACAAGCTCACGCTGTACAACGGGATGAAGCTGCGGCGCACCTTTGGGGTCGCCACCGGCCAGTCGCGCTACCCGACCCCGCTCGGCACCTTCCGGATCGTCGTCAAGTGGCGGAACCCCTGGTGGTACCCACCCGCCTCCGACTGGGCCAAGGACGCGAAGCCGATCCCGCCCGGCCCCGGCAACCCACTGGGCACGCGCTGGATGGGGATCTCCTCCCCCGCGGTCGGGATCCACGGCACCCCCGACGCGGCCTCGATCGGCTACTCCGCCTCGCACGGCTGTATCCGGATGCTGATCCCACAGGTCGAGTGGCTCTTCGAGCAGGTCGACGTCGGCACGCCGGTGTACATCGTCAGGTGAGCGGACGGCTACGTCTCGGCGGTCAGGTGCTCGCCGTGGCCGTCGTCGTTGCGCTCCTCGGGCTCCTGACCTGGAAGGTCGTCAAGGGCGACTCGAATGCGGTCACAGGGTCGCTCGCGAGCGGCAAGTCGATCGTGGCGCCGGACTTCGAGCTCCCGCGCCTCGAGGGCGGCGGCACGCTCGCCCTCGCGTCGCTGAAGGGCAAGGCGGTGGTGCTCAATTTCTGGGCGTCGTGGTGCGGGCCGTGCAAGGACGAGACGCCCTTGCTCCAGAAGGCCTGGACGCGCTGGGAGGGCAAGGACGTGGTCTTCGTCGGGATCGATGTCAAGGATTTCCGCGGCGACGCCCAGGCGTTCGTGAAGCGCTTCGGGGTCACGTATCCGAACGTCTACGACGGCAAGGGCTCGACGGTGGGGCGCTACGGCGTCACGGGCTTCCCGGAGACGTTCTTCGTCGATCGCAACGGCCGGGTCGTCTACCGGATCGCCGGGCCGGTGTCCGACGACCAGGAGCTGGACGGCGGGATCGAGCGCGCGCTCGCGGCGAGCTAGTTGCTCTGAGCAACAAAGTCCTCTTCCTCCTGGTCGCTGCGGCCGTCGCGCTCCTTGCGGCTGCGCCGGCGGGCGCGAACGAGCAGCACCCGACCTCGGCCGAGCTCGAGTCCGAGATCAACTGTCCGGTCTGCGACACGACGCTCGACACCTCGAACGCCGAGATCGCCCGCCGGATGAAGGCGTACATCCGCACTCGGATCGCCGCCGGGGCGACGAAGAGCCAGATCGTGGACGAGCTCGTTGCCCAGTTCGGGCCCGGGATCCTCGCCGTCCCGCCGCGCAAGGGCTTCGACTGGATCGCCTGGCTGCTCCCGCTCGCCGCCGTGGGCATCGCCGTGCCGGTGGTGGGGGTGCTCGCCTGGCGCTGGATCCGGGCCCGGGCACCCGCGCCGGCCCCGGCCGTGCTCGACCCCGAGCTCGAGCGGCAGCTCGACGCCGAGCTCGAGCGGTACGAATGAGCCTGACCTCGATCCTGGTCGCCTTCGGGGCGGGGCTGCTCTCCTTCCTCGCGCCGTGCGTGCTCCCGCTCGTGCCGGGCTACCTCTCGGCGGTCTCGTCGATCCAGGCCGACCAGCTCGGCGAGCCCGGCGCCGCCCGGCGGGTCGTCGTCTCCAGCCTCCCCTTCGTCGCGGGCCTCGTCGCGTTCTTCGTCCTGCTCGGCGCGGGCGCGGCCGCCGTCGGCCTCTCGATCGCGGAGAACCAGTTCCTGCTCGAGCAGGTCGCGGGCTTCATCCTGATCGTTTTCGGATTCGTCTTCATGGGTCTCCTGCCCTGGCCGGAACGGCTGGTCGGCGCCGGGCTCGTCCAGGGAGCGCGCCGGCGCGGCTCCGGCTTCCTGCTCGGCGGGGCGTTCGCAGTGTGTGCCGCCCCGTGCATCGGCCCGGTGCTCGGGGCGATCCTGGTGCTCGCGGGCGACTCCGGCAGCGTGCTCGAGGGCTCAGCGCTCCTCGCCGTCTACGCGCTCGGGCTGGCGGTCCCGTTCCTCGTCGCCGCCGCGGTGTTCGTGCCCGCGATGGGGCTCTTCCGCCGGATTCGCGACCACTACACGGTGATCCAGTTCGTCAGCGGCGCGATTCTCGTCGCCCTCGGCGCACTCCTCTTCTTCGATCGGTTCTGGTGGCTCCGCGCCTACCTCGACCGCGCGTTCCGGTTCGTCGGGATCGGCTAGAGCCGCGGCGGCGGGAGGTCGAGCGACCCGCCCGCCACGAGCCGCCGGGCGTCCGCGAGCCCGGCGAGCAGCGGCTCCAGCGCGACCCCGCGGTGCTCCGGGCCGTAGGGCCCGAGCCGGCGCACGGCCTTCGCCAGCTGCCGGGCGCAACCCACCTCCCGGCCCCGCCCGGCCTGGTACCAGGCGACGGCGACGTGGACGAGCCCCTGGAGGAAATCGCGTTCCGCCGGCTGTGCGGCGCGCCACTCGTCCTCGAGCACCTCGTGCGCGGCGAAGTAGTCGCCTGCCCGGATCAGCTCGATTCCCCGTTCGAGGCTCATGCGCGGATTGGAACATACGCCGACCCGGGTGCTAGATTCGGGGTCGTGGCGACCATCCTGTTGGCAGGGGTCGACCTCTTCTTTCGAGGAAAGCTCGAAGGCCTGCTGCCGGGCCATCATCTGGTCACGACCGACAGCATCGACCCGCCCGACCTCGTGATCGCGGACATTGCCCGGGTCGACCCGGACGAGGTCGTCGAGGCCTGGCCGGACGTGCCGATCCTCGGCTACACGAACCACACGGATAAGTCCGGCCTCCAGCGCGCCCACAAAGCCGGGTTCGACCAGGTGATCGTCAAGTCCGCGCTCGTCGAGCGCTGCCCGCAGCTCGTCGCCGAGCTCGTCGCGGCTCCGCCCGACTGACCCACCGGACCGACACCCCACGTCGGGGGCCTTCGGTAGAGTCAAGCGCCGTGACCTACATCATCGCCGAGCCCTGCATCGACATCAAAGACCGCTCCTGCGTGGACGTCTGCCCGGTCGACTGCATCCACGAATTCGACCGGATGCTGATCATCGATCCGGAGGAGTGCATCGACTGCGGGGCCTGCGAGCCCGAGTGCCCGGTCGAGGCGATCTTCCCCGAGGACGCCCTCCCGGACAAGTGGCAGCCGTTCGTCACGATCAACTACGCCTACAACCAGGGCGCCGACGCCGTCAACCCGCTCGTCCAGACCTACGCGGACGAGCACGACGTCCAGAATCCCCCAATCGCCTGAGGAGTAGCGCGCCGCTCGCCGGGAGCCTCGTCTCTCGAACACGTGAACAACGCGGAGCTCGAGCGGGCCTTCGATCGCAAGGAGGAGGGCCGTCGGTATTCTCGGCGCGATGAAGCCGAGCACGCTCGATCACGTCGCGCTCTGGGTCGCGGGCCGCGACGCCGTCGCCGAGACAGCCGTGGCGCGCCTCGGTGTGCACGTGATCGAGCACACCGACCGGTTCACCCTGCTCGGCTCGAACGCGCGGCGCGGGAAACTGACGCTCTTCGACGCGGAAGGCCCGCGCGAGCAGGGCGCGCTGAAGCGGATCGGCCTCCGCGTCTCCTCGCTCGAGGGCGCCGACCCGGTCGTCGATCTGGGTGAGGGCCTTGAGGTCGTGCTCGTCGAGGGGGACACCGAGGTCGAGTACGACCTCGACCACGTGGCGCTCTATGCCCCCGATCCGGCCGCTGCCGCTGTCGCCTGGCTCGACTACGGCTTCACCCCCGCCGGGCCGAACCGGGTCGAGGTCGGAGGTGCCTATCTGGAGCTGCACCAGGGCGACCCCGGAGCCCCTGAGCGGCCGCTCCTCAATCACGTCGGCGTGCTCGTCGACTCGGTCGAGGAGCACGTGAGCGGCGCCGAGGAGCGGGGGATCGAAATCGCGGACGTGGTGGACGCGCCGAACACCCTTGCGCTGTTCGTCCACGGCCCCGACGGGGTCAAGCTCGAGTACGTCG
>JBBQHQ010000048.1:0-16276 GCA_038324115.1 Gaiellales bacterium | reverse complement strand
CCTGCTCGAGCTCTGCACCCCGGCCGGGATCCGGGGCGAGACCGTTTCCAAGCGGGATCGTGAGCTCCACCGGCGTGCCCGGAAGGCCGGCTGGGGAGATCCCTGGGAGCCCTAGGGACTCGTGACGTCCGGATGTCGCGTCGCGACCCGGTAGAGGCCCGAGTGGAAGACGAGCGGCTCGCGATCGAATGCCTCGTAGTTCTCGACCTCGCCGACGAAGATCAGGTGATCGCCGCCCTCACGGTTTTCCACCTGGCGGCAGACGAAGCGGGCCAGGGCGCCGTCGAGCAGCGGCACACCGCCGGGCCCGTCCTCGACCTCCACCCCGGCGAACTTGTCCTCCGAGGGCGTCGAGAACTGACGCGAGAGGTGGTGCTGCTCGGCAGCGAGGACATGGATCGCGAAATGGGTGCAGCCGCGGAACGCCGGCAGGCTCGGCGCGGTTCGATCGAGGCAGAAGAGCACCAGCGGCGGATCGAGGGAGAGCGAGGTGAACGAGTTGGCGGTGAGGCCGACCCGTCTGCCCTCGGGATCCCGCGTCGTGATCACCGTCACCCCCGTTGCGAATTGTCCGAGCGCCCGCCGGAGGGCCCGGCGGTCGAATCGATCCTCCGCCTGCTGGCGGCGACGCTCGGTCACCAACCGGGAGGCGTCGTCCGGGTCGAACCACCAGGGGAAGAAGACCCGGGGGTCGTCGAAGCCGTTCGCGACCGTGCTCGCGAGCGACGGGAGCTCCTGCGCGGCCGCCAGCACCTCGACGACGTGGGGCTTCGGCGGCGCGAGCAGCGCATTCGTCCACTTCGTCACCCACTGTCCGTGCCCATGCCAGTAGCGCGCGAACGTCTCCTCCATCCAGGCGGCGGTGAAGGGTTGATCCTCCCGCTCGAGGATCGCCTCGAGGTAGACCTCGGCGCATTTGGCGGCGCTGTTCGAGCCCTGCCCCGTGATCGGATCGTTGAGGACGACCGCGTCCGCCATCCCGAGCACCTGGGTGCCGTCGGAGAGCGTCGCGACTGGGTGGCGCACCGTCGGCGCAAACCGTCCGGTCAGGACGCCGTTTCGGTCGGTCAGTTCGACGTCTGTGGCGCGCTGCGCCTCGAAGGGGAAGAAGCGCTCCAGGATCTCGCGCGACCGGGCCAGGTGGTCGGCCGGAGAGCGCACGTCCTCCCAGCAGTCCATGGGGCCGCCCGGCACGCCCTCGAAGACCATGATCTCGCAGCTGCCGGTCACGGTCAGCGCCGGGAAGACGAAGTACTCGCCGATCCCAGGCGCCACGTTGAAGGAGACAGCGGAGAACTCGGGGCGTGGCGCGAGCCCGGTCACGTACGTGAGGGCAAGGGCACGCATCGGCCGGTCGTAGGGCGTCCGCTCGGAATCGGGCGCGAAGAGCCGACCGAGATCGCCTTTGCCGGTCGAGACGATGACGAGGTCGTGGTCGCCCGACAGCGCCACGAGGTCGGCGACGCCGGCCTCACGGAGCTCCAGATGCCCCCCGTTGGAGGCGAACAGCTCGATCCAGGTCGCGACCTTGAGGCGCTGGTCGACCGAGCGCGCTGCGCCGTCGAGCGGGGCTGCCCAGTCGATCGCGCGCTCGCCGTCGCCGTCGAGGACGGCGAACGAGATCCCCTCGACCGGAGGGCACGACGACTCCCAGAGGTCAAGGCCCTGCGCACGTTCGAGCTGCAGGGCGCTCGCGAACATGCATTGGCTGGAGAGGACGGGCCCGGAGCGCAGGTCGTCCGGGGAGCGGTTCGAGACGAGGGTCACCTCGAACCCGGCGGCGAGCAGCCCGAGCCCGAGCTGCGTTCCCGCCTGTCCAGCTCCGACGACTGCGACGCGACGCATCGGCGCTCCTAGCGAGCCAGATCGGAGGTCGGGGGAGCGAGTCGGCGAAGGGCCTGCACCGGCAGGAACGTACCTCGCCCTCCCGCGCCGGCGGCGGAAACTACCCGACCGGGTGACAGCGGCGTCTTCCCCGGCAGGAGAGAATCGAGCGATCGATTCCTGAGCACGGAAGGAGGACGATGAGAAAGATCGCTGTCGTCGGCGCAGGGCAGGCCGGGCTGCTCGCAGCTCACGCGCTCCGCAAGCACGACTACGAGGTCACGCTCTACTCGGACAAGACCCCGGACGACTTCCTGACCAAGGCGCGGCCGACCGGCGTCGCAGCCCGCTTCGACATGGCCCTCGAGTTCGAACGAGAGCTCGGGCTCGAGCACTGGGCCGACGAGGCGCCGCCGATGGAGGGCGTCCACCTGCATTTCCTCCCGAGCAAAGGCAACGTCCTCGTCACGCTCCTCGGTCGTCTGCAGCGCCCCGGGGCGGCGATCGACGTCCGGATGCAGAGCGCGAGGTGGATGGAGGAGCTCGAGCAGCGCGGCGGGAAGGTCGAGATCGAGCAGGTCTCCGTCGAGCGGCTCGACGAGCTCGCGAAGACCAACGACCTCGTGCTGGTGGCCGCCGGGCGCGGCGACATCACGAGCCTCTTCCCTCGAGACGAGCAGCGCTCGACCTACACCGAGCCGCAGCGCTTCCTTGCCATGGTCTGTGTCACCGGCGTCCCCATGCAACTGCCGTACGCCCCCTGGTTCACGCCGGTCAAGTTCAACTTCTTCGGCCCCTACGGCGAGGCGTTCTGGGTGCCGTGGTACTCGAAGGGCAAGCAGGCGTGCTGGGGGATGCTCTTCGAGGCGAAGCCGGGCGGGCCGTTCGACCGCTTCCGCGAATGCAAGAGCGGCGAGGACGTCCTGCGGACAGGGCTGGAGGTGATCCGCGAGTACATGCCGTGGGACTACGAGGTCTTCGTCGACGCCGTTCCGGCCGACGAGAACTCCTGGCTCGTGGGGCAGCTCACGCCCGAGGTGCGCCAGGTCGTCGGCACGCTCCCCTCCGGCCGGAACGTGATGGCCGTCGGCGACACCGCCCAGACCCTCGACCCGATCGGGGGCCAGGGCGCGAACAACGGCAACAAGATGGTGCGCACCTTCGTGGACGCGATCGTGGAGCGTGGGGAGCAGCCGTTCGACGCGGCCTGGATGCACGCGGCCCAGCAGCGCTTCTGGGAGCGGCACCGCTACGTCGACCAGTTCAACAACACGTTGCTCGAGCCGCTGACGCCTGCGGGACGCGACATCCTGATCGCGCAGTACGGCAGCGACGGGAAGCTCGGCAACGACAGTCCGCAGCAGCGGCTCGCAGACAGGTTCTTCGAGAACTTCAACGACCCGAGGCTTCTCACCGAGGCGTTCCATGACCGCGGCAAGGCCCGGGAGGCGATCAAGGGCGAGTTCGGTTCCGCGATTCCGCCGATCCTCGGCGGCGGCGCGAAGATCGCTCGCGGTCAGCTCAGGCAGAAGCTGGGTCGGCCGTCCGGTCATCCGGGGACGGAGCAGGTGGGGGCTTCCGCATGAGGCTCGAGGGGAGAGTCGCGATCATCACCGGCGCCGGCAGCGGGATCGGGCGCGCCACCGCGCACCGGCTCTCCGAGGAGGGCGCCCGGCTCGTCCTGAACGACATCGACGAGGGCTATCTCGCCGAGGTCGCGAGCGCGATCGACGGGGAGGTACACACCGTGGCGGGCGACGTCTCGCAGGAAGAGACGGCGATCCGGCTCGCAGCCGAGGCGAAGAAGGCGTACGGCCGGATCGACGTGCTCGTGAACAACGTCGGAGATCTCTACATCGGCGAGATCACGGAGACGCCGGTCGAGGACTGGGACCGTTTGCTGGCGACGAACGTCCGCAGCGCGTTCCTCTGCTGCAAGCACGTCATCCCGACGATGCTCGAGCAGCGCTCCGGCTCGATCATCAATCTCGCCTCGATCAGCGCGTTCATCGGTCAGGAGACGGCCGAGGGCGGGCCGAGCTTCTTCGCGTACAGCGTCACCAAGGCGGCGCTCCGCCAGCTCGCCACCGCGCTCGCGACCCGCTATGCGAAGGACGGGATCCGCGTCAACGCGGTCGCCCCCGGCGCAACCAGGACGAAGCAGGTGCGGCACTTCCTGCCCGACCTGCCGGAGGAGGAGGAGGAGGCGATCTGGGAGAACGCGGGCTCGGTCGGCACGCCGCTCGGGCGCGTGGGCAGACCGGAGGAGATTGCGGCCGCGATCGCGTTCCTCGCGTCCGACGACGCCTCGTTCGTCACCGGCACGACGCTCGTCGCCGACGGCGGCTACCTGGCGCGCTAGGCCGACGTGAAGGGGCTGTCGGGGTCCGCCGTGGCCCACGCGGCCTCGGCAGCGAGTTCGGCGCGCGAGTGGACATCGAGCTTCGCGTAGACGCGCTTCAGGTGTTGCTTGACCGTGTTCTCGCTGATCGACGCCGCCTCGGCGATCGCGCGGTTGGAGAGCCCCCGAACCACCAGCTCGACCACCTCCTGCTCTCTGGTCGAGAGACCGGGCAGAGGCGTGGCCAGCACTGTCGGCAACGCGTAGACGAACGACACTACGGCGTCGGCGACGTGAGGTAACGCCGTCGTCCTCACCGCGAGCGCCGTGCAGCGGCCCTGCGGCCGCCGCAGGCGCGGCTGCCATTCGCCGACGTCTCCGCGCGTCGGAAGCGTGAAGGACTCGCTCACGACGCGACGCGTGCCGTCCGCGAGCGCCGTGGCGTTTCGCCGAAGGGCCGAGCGCAGCGCGGCGGCGCCCCGCTCGTCCAGGTGGACCGCGAGCAGCCGGTCGGCAGCACGATTCGCAAAGAAGATCGTCCCGTCACGGGTGTGAGCGAGGAGGGGGACGTTCAGCACGTCGAGCAGGTCGTCGGTGATCGTGCATCGGCGCTCGAGCGTCTCCACGCGCTGAGCCCGTGCGTAGGCGACCGAGACGTGACGCGCGATGAACCGCAGTCGGTCGGTCTCGTCGTGTCCGAACGCCGGCGCGGCCCGCGGGCTCGCCACGTTCAACGTCCCCACGAGACGGCCCTCCACGACGAGCGGCGCCTGCAGGAGGTGGTGGATGTCGCCCCGCCCGAGCACGTCGTAGATCGGCTCGGCCCGCCACGCGTCGTCGTCCCAGAAGAGGTCGCTCGAGACGGGGTCGTGCCGGGTCGCAACGCCTGCGAAGACTGGGTCGATCTGTCGGCCCACGGCCTCGTACTCGGCCAGGAACTCGTCGTTGACACCGCGCGTCTGCACCGAGAGCGCCCCGGTGTCGGCGTCCAGCTCGTAGATCCCGTGGGCTTGCGCCGGAACGAGCCGATTCGCGTAGCGGACGAAGGCGTCTTGCACCTCCTGCATGCGCAGGCACCCGTGGAGCTCGAGCACGAACTCCTCGAGCGGGGCCTCGCGATGCGGTCTGGCGACCACGCCGGGAGTATCGCGGAAACCTCAGCGTCGGCGCGCGCGAGCGCATCCGCCACGCGGCCTGAGACACCTGGCGTAGGGTGGGCTCCGTCACCGGTGACGTGCCGGAGATGCCGATCGACGAGGGAGCCTAGGAGTGGCAGCCACCTTCAGGAAGACGCGGCTCCGACGGCTCGGGAACTTTCTGATCGCGCCGGCGGCCCGCCTTGGCCTGGCCGGTCGGCGGACGCACGTGTTGACGGTCCGCGGACGGAAGAGCGGACGGAGCTACTCGACGCCCGTCCAGCTCGTGCTCGACGATGGCGCCCGCTGGCTCGTCGCCCCCTACGGCGTGCGCGAGTGGGTGAAGAACGCCCGCGCCGCCGGCGAGGTGGAGCTCACGCGGGCCCGCCGGACGAGACGGCACCGCATCGAGGAAGTCGGCGCCGAGGAAGCTGCGCCCGTCCTTCGGGAGTACCTGCGCACGACGCCGATCGTCAAGGCCTTCTTCGACGCCGATGCGGATGCTCCGATCGAGCGGTTCGTCGCGGAGGCGGACAGTCACCCGGTCTTCCGGCTGCTCAGCGAAGCTTGACGCCCCCTGCGGTATTCAGGTGGGGAGTTGGATCTCATGCTCGCCGCGCGACGACGCTCGCGTGCAAGGATCCCGACGTGGACGCCTGGCTGGACGCGGCCTCGGCCCGCCTCGCGGCAGACGCGGGCGTCGAGGCCGCGAGCCTCGAGCTGGGCGACGGCGAGGCCGACGAGCTCCTGCGTGTCGCCGCCTTCGCGGCGCACGAGAGCGGCGCCCGGACGAACGCGCCCCTCCTCTGCTTCCTGCTCGGCGTCGCGCATGGCGGGAGCGGGCGCACCCTCGCCGAGCTGACGGAGGCGGTGATGGAGGTTGACGTCGGCTCTGCGTAGCCCGGCGACCGGGATCCTGCTCGTCGGCGGCGCGAGCAGCCGCTTCGGCTCGCCGAAGGCGCTCGCCCGGCTCGAGGGGGAGACCCTCGCCGAGCGCGCGTGGCGGCTGCTCGGGGAGGCCTGCGAGGAGCGGCTCGCCGTGGGCAAGAGCGCCGACGACCTGCCGCTGCCGTTCGACGTCCTCGACGACGGGAGCGAGATCCGCGCGCCCCTCGCCGGGCTCGTGGCGGGGCTGCGCGCGGCCGTGACCGACGTGTGCGTCGTCGTGCCGGTCGACTGCCCGCGACTGACGCCCGCCGCGCTCGCTCAGCTGGCCGAAGCGTGTCTCGATGCCGCGGTGCCGCCGACCGGGCCTCTTCCCGGCGCCTACCGCCGGTGCGCGCTGCCGGTGCTCGAGCGGCGTCTGCGCGTCGGAGAGCTGCGGTTGCGCGACGCGCTCTCCGAGCTGGACGTGGCCGAGATCGAGCTCGCGCCCGGGCTGCTCGTCAACGTCAACTCACCGCAGGACCTGGCGCGCGCATGAGCATCGCCCGCCCTCCGTACGCCGCCGCGCGGATCGAGCTCGTCCGGTATCCGGGCGGGCGGCAGGAGCGGGACCTCGTCGCCGTGGAGGAGCCGCTCGAGCTGCGGATCGGCGGCGAGCCCGTCGCGGTGACGATGCGGACGCCCGGCCACGACGAGGAACTCGCGCTCGGCTTTGCGATCGGCGAGGGCCTCGACCCGATCGAGGCGGCCTTGCCGGCCGACCTGGCGGCGAACACGGTCGAGCTCGACGTCCGCTCGTTCGACCCGGACCGGCTGCGGCGCCACTTCTACACCTCGTCCTCGTGCGGCGTCTGCGGCAAGGGCGCGCTCGACGCTGTCGCCGTGACGGCGCGGCCCGTCGAGTCGAGTCTGCGCGTCGACGCCGGGCTCGTCGCCTCCCTGCCCGACCGCCTGCGCGAGGCGCAGCCCACCTTCGAGGAGACGGGCGGGCTCCACGCGACCGGGCTCTTCGACGCCGCTGGCGCGCTCCTCTGCGTCCGCGAGGACGTCGGCCGGCACAACGCGCTCGACAAGGTGATCGGCTGGGCCTTCCGCGAGGGTCTGCTCCCGCTCGCCGACAAGCTCCTCTGCGTCAGCGGCCGCCTCTCCTTCGAGCTCGTCCAGAAGGCCGCGCTCGCCGGTTGCCCGCTGCTCGTGGGCGTCGGTGCGCCGTCCAGTCTCGCCGTCGAGCTCGCCGGCTCCCAGCGGGTGACGCTGTGCGGTTTTGCCCGCAACGGGCGCGTGAACGTCTACACCCACCCGGAGCGTTTGGTTGTGGGGGAACGCGGAACGGGGCAGCCGTGAGCCTGGCGCACTGGATCGAACGCTGGCCGCTCGTGCGCCAGTTCCGGGAGGGCGATCCCCTGGGGCTCGGCAGTTCCGTCCAGTCCGAGCGCTCGAAGAAGCTCAGGCCGAGGATCGACGAGGCCGACCGGGTCGTCAGCTCCGTCTGCCCCTACTGCGCGGTCGGCTGCGGCCAGCTGATCTACGTCAAGGATGGGACGGTCTCCCACATCGAGGGCGATCCCGCCAGCCCGATCTCGCGTGGGCGGCTCTGTCCGAAGGGGCAGGCGTCGAAGAGCTTCGCGCACAGCCCCATCCGCGAGTACCGGGTCAAGTACCGCCGGCCCTACGGGACGGAGTGGGAGGAGCTCGGGCTCGACGAGGCGATGGAGCTGATCGCCGACCGGATCGTCGAGACGCGCGCCGCGAGCTGGGAGCACGAGACCGAGAGCGGCAACCCCGCGAACCGCACGCTCGCGATCGGGAACCTCGGCGGCGCGACCCTCGACAACGAGGAGAACTACCTGATCAAGAAGCTCCTGACGGGGCTCGGGATCGTCAGCGTCGAGAACCAGGCCCGCATATGACACAGCTCCACCGTCCCCAGTCTGGGGACGTCGTTCGGACGAGGCGGTGCTACCGACTTCCAGCAGGATCTCCAGCACGCGGACGTGATCACGATCATGGGCTCGAACATGGCCGAGAACCATCCGGTGGGGTTCCAGTGGGTGATGGAGGCCAAGGCCCGCGGCGCGGAGATCGTCCACATCGACCCCCGCTTCACGCGCACGAGTGCCGTCGCCACGAAACACATCCCGATCCGGGCAGGCGCGGACATCGCCTTCCTCGGCGGCGTCGTCAACTACATCCTCGAGCACGAGCGCTGGTTCGACGAGTACGTCAAGCGCTACACGAACGCGCCCGTCCTGATCGACGAGGCGTTCCTCGACACCGAGGACCTGGACGGCGTCTTCTCGGGCTGGGACCCGGAGACGGGCACGTACGACGTCTCCTCCTGGCAGTACGAGGACATGCCGGTGCACGGCTCGGCCGGGCAGCGGGAGCAGGGGTTCACGCCGAAGGGCGAGCAGGCCGACGGCGGCGACGGGGCGCTCGAGCACGGTGAGCCGCCGCACGAGGACCCGACTCTCCAGCACCCCCGTTGCATCTTCCAGATCCTCAAGCGCCACTACGCCCGCTACACGCCGGAGGTCGTCGCCGACGCGACCGGCTGCTCCGTCGAGGACTTCCTCTGGTACTGCGAGACGCTCTGCGCGAACTCCGGCCGCGAGCGCACGGGCTCGTTCGTCTACGCCGTCGGCTGGACGCAGCACACCGTCGGCGTCCAGTACATCCGGACCGCGGCGATCATCCAGCAGCTGCTCGGGAACATCGGCCGGCCCGGTGGCGGGATCATCGCCCTCCGCGGCCACGCGTCGATCCAGGGCTCGACGGACATCCCGACGCTCTACAACATCCTCCCCGGCTACCTGCCGATGCCGCACGTCGAGAGCTACGGGGGCTTCGAGGAGTACGTGGAGGCGAACACCTCTCCGGCTGGCTGGTGGGGGCACACGGACGCCTACTTCGTCAGCCTGATGAAGGCGTACTTCGGGGCGGAGGCCACGGCCGAGAATGGCTGGCTCTTCGATCTGCTCCCGCGCATCGACGACGACAACTCCGCGTACTGGGCGACGCTGCAGATGCTCGACGGGAAGATGAAGGGCTACGTGATCGCCGGCGAGAACCCCGCGGTCGGGAACGCGAACGGGAAGGCGCACCGCCTCGGGCTCGCGAAGCTCGACTGGCTCGTCGTCCGCGACCTGGTCGAGATCGAGTCAGCGGCCTTCTGGTACGACAGCCCGGAGGTCGAGTCGGGTGAGCTGCGGCCGGAGGAGATCCCGACCGAGATCTTCTTCCTGCCCGCGTCCGCGCACACGGAGAAGAGCGGCTCCTTCACGAACACGCAGCGGCTCCTCCAGTGGCACCACCAGGCCGTGGAGCCGCAGGGCGACTGCCGCTCCGAGCTCTGGTTCTACTACCACCTCGGCCGCCTCCTCAAGGCGCGCCTCGAGGGCTCGGAGGAGCCGCGCGACCGTCTCATCCAGGCGCTCGACTGGCGCTACCCGACCCACGGCGAGCTCGAGGAGCCGAGCGCCGAGGCCGTGCTCGCCGAGATCTCCGGCTACGAGACCGAGAGCGGCGACTTCCTCGACGGCTACCCGGCGCTGAAGGCGGACGGCTCCACGACCTGCGGCTGCTGGATCTACAGCGGCGTCTACGCGGGCGGCGAGAACCTGGCCGCCCGGCGCAAGCCGCACTGGGAGCAGGGCTACGTCGCCCCCGAGTGGGCCTGGGCGTGGCCGGCGAACCGGCGGATGCTCTACAACCGCGCCTCCGCCGACCCGGAGGGGAAGCCGTGGTCTGAGCGCAAGCGCTACGTCTGGTGGGACGAGGACGAGGGGCGCTGGACCGGGGAGGACGTGCCCGACTTCGAGGAGACGAAGCGGCCCGACTACGAGCCGCCCGAGGGCGCCAAGGCGGAGGACGCGATCGCCGGCGACCACCCGTTCATCATGCAGGCGGACGGCCGGAGCTGGCTCTTCGCTCCGCAGGGGCTTGTGGACGGGCCACTGCCCGCCCACTATGAGCCGGACGAGTCGCCCTTCCAGAACCGGATCTACGGGCAGCGCGCGAACCCGGCCCGCAAGCGGTACGAGCGTCCCGAGAACCCGTCGAATCCGTCCGCGGACGAGGAGGGCGCCGAGCGCTATCCCTACGTCGCCACCACCTACCGGCTGACGGAGCACCACACCGCCGGTGGGATGAGCCGCTCCGTCCCCTACCTCTCCGAGCTCCAGCCGGCGATGTTCTGCGAGGTCAGCCCGCAGCTGGCGCGGGAGGCCGGGCTCGAGCACGGGGGCTGGGCGACGATCTACACGAGCCGCTCCGCGATCGAGGCGCGCGTGCTCGTGACCGCTCGGATCCGGCCGGTCGAGGTGCAGGGGCGCGTCACCCACCAGATCGGCCTGCCGTACCACTGGGGCTCGCGGGGTCTCACCCGCGGCGACGCCGCCAACGACCTGACCGCGATCGTGCTCGACCCGAACGTGCACATCCAGGAGGTGAAGGCGCTCACCTGCGGGATCCGGCCCGGCCGGCGTCCCACCGGCGCCGCCCTGCCCGAGTTCGTCGCCGCGATCCGCGAGGGGAGGGAGGCGTGACCGAGCTCGAGCAGCCCCGGATGGGCTTCTTCACCGACACGTCGATCTGCATCGGCTGCAAGGCCTGCGAGGTCGCGTGCAAGGAGTGGAACCTCGTCCCCGAGGACGGGCTCGAGTGGACGGGCTGGTCGTACGACAACACCCAGATGCTGGGCGCGAACAGCTGGCGCCACGTCGCCTTCATCGAGCAGGAGAAGCCGATCCGGACTGAGGACGCGATCAGCCTCGAGGGGGAGGAGGGGGCGATCGGCGACTCGATCCGCTGGCTGATGTCCAGCGACGTCTGCAAGCACTGCACCCACGCCGCCTGTCTCGACGTCTGCCCCACCGGCGCGCTCTTCCGGAGCGAGTTCGGCACCGTTGTCGTCCAGGAGGACATCTGCAACGGCTGCGGCTACTGCGTTTCCGCCTGCCCCTTCGGCGTGATCGACCAGCGGAAGCTGCCCGCGGTCAGCGACCCGCCGCCGGCGATCCTCGGGCGGGAATCGGACGGGCGGGTGTGGAAGTGCACCCTCTGCTACGACCGGCTCAAGGGCGGCCACGAGCCGGCCTGTGCGAAGGCGTGCCCGACCGAGTCGATTCAGTTCGGTCCGGTGGACGAGCTGCGCGAGCGCGCGGATGCCCGGCTGGCAAAGCTGCAGGAGGAGGGCTGGAACGGCGCGCAGCTCTACGGCCGCGACCCTGACGACGGCGTCGGCGGCTTCGGCGCGTTCTTCCTTCTTCTCGACGAGCCGGAGGTCTACGGGCTGCCGCCCGACCCGGTCGTGACGACCCGCGACCTGCCCGGGATCTGGGCCTCGACCGCCGCCGCGACCGGGGCGCTCCTGCTCGGGGTCGCCGCCGCTTTCCTCGGAGGCCGCCGGTGAGCTCCTATTACGGCCGCGCCGTCCTCAAGGAGCCGACCTGGACGCCGGAGATCCCCGTCTACTTCTGGACGGGCGGGATCGCCGGGGCGTCCGCGATCCTCAGCCTGTACGCGCGGCTCGCGGGGAACGAGCGCCTGGCGAAACGGTCGCTCTACGCAGGCGCCGCCTTCGACCTCGTCAGCCCGCCGCTCCTGATCTCCGACCTCGGCCGGCCCGAGCGCTTCCTGCACATGCTCCGCGTCTTCAAGGTGACCTCGCCGATGAGCGTGGGCAGTTGGATCCTCGTCGTCTCCAGCTCCTCGGCCGCGACCGCGGCCGGGCTGGAGGCCGTCGGGAAGCTGAGGCGGGTCAAGCGCGCGGCGGAGGTCGTCGCAGCGCTCTCCGGGGCCCCGCTCGCCACCTACACCGGCGCCCTGATTGCCAATACGGCCGTTCCCGTCTGGCACGAGGCGCGGCGCGAGCTCCCGTTCCTCTTCGGCGCGAGCGCCGCCGCCGCCGCCGGCGCCGTCGCCATCGTGCTCGTCCCGCCCGAGGAGGCCGGCCCCGCCCGGCGGCTTGCGATCGCGGGGGTCGCGGCGAGCACTGCGCTCACGCTCCGGATGGAGTCGAGGCTCGGCTTCGTCGGCGAGGTCTACCGGCAGGGGGAGGCGAAGCGCTACGGCCGGATCGCGAAGGCCGCGACGGCCGCGGGGGCCGCGCTCCTCGCCGTCGGGGGCCGCAGGAGCCGCGCCGCAGCTGTGACCGGGGGAGGACTGATCCTCGCGGGCGAGCTGGCGCTCCGCTTCTCGGTCTTCCGGGCGGGCTTCCAATCGGCCCGCGACCCCCGCTACACCGTCGAGCCCCAGCGCGCGCGGCTCGACGAGCGGCGGCGTCAGGAGGCCGAGGGCTCGGCCGCCGGCGCGCGGCCGTAGTCGACCGCGGTCCGGACGGGTTCCGGCGCCGCGTCGGCGAGTTGCCGGTCGGGCTGGGCGCCGAGCGCGTCGTTGACCGTCGAGAAGGCGAGGCGGAGCCCGACGAAGACGGTCGCCTCGAAGATCTCCCGCTCGTCGTACCCGACGTCGCGGAGCCGTTGGACGTCAGCCGCCGTCGTCCCGTTCGGGTCCCGCACCACCTTTCGCGTCCAGGCGGCCAGCGCGGCCTCGCGCTCGGAGAGCCCGGCCGGTGCCTCGCCTGCGAGCACGCCCGCCGCGGTCTCCGCGTCGCTGAGCTTCGCCAGCTTGGCGCCCCAGGCGAGCGAGCAGTAGGAGTCGCGGAGCTCGGAGGCGGTCGAGGTGACCATCACGGCCCAGTCGCGGTCGGTCAGCGTGGAGGCGTCCATCACGCCCTGGCGGAAGGCGCCGAAAGCCTCGTAGAGGCCGGGGCGCCAGGCCCAGAGCCGGGTCCCGTTCGAGACGTAGCCGTCGTCCGCGAGGTCGCCCGCGTAGGCGGCCTCGACGGCATCGTCTCTCGGCGGTTCTTCCAGGAACATCTCGCCTATCCCGCGTTGGCGAAGGTCGAGGCGTCTGCCGTCACGGTGGTCTCGGAGGCGGGTCGCCGGCGCACGCCCCGGAGTATTGCGTGCCCGCGGGACGAGCGCCGTCCCCACCTGAGCCCTCAGCCGGTAGGCATCGTCGCCGACGGGTCGGTCTGCCAGAGCCCGAACTCGTTTCCGTGCGGGTCCTGGCAAACAGAGAACCACCCCATCCCGGGAACCGGCTGCTTCGCGTCCGCCTTGCCGCCGAGCTCGCCGACGCGGCCGACCCCCTGGTCGATGTCGTCGACCTCGAAGTAGGTGCGCATCCCGCGCTTTCCTGGCTCCATGTTCGTCAGCGCGGCTCCCTGGCTCTCGCCGAGCCTCGCCATCAGGTACTCCGCCGGGCTGCCGGGGAAGGCCTCGAAGCTCCAGCCGAAGAGCGGTCCCCAGAACTCGCTCGCCTGCGTGGGGTCGTCGGCGGGAATCTCGATGTGGACGATCTGACCCGTCATCGGGGTCTCCTCTCGGGTCGGTGTTGGTGTCGATAATGAAGACCCGCCTGCGGGCGAGAACTCATCGGTGTCAGCCGCCGCTGATCGCAGCGATCACCTTCAGCCGGGCACCGGCGGCGATCGCCGTGTCGAGCTGCGCGCGCTCGCCGTCGACGTAGACGTGGATGTGCGGGCGGAGTGCCGGGCCGGCCTCGCAGAGCCGGTCGCGGAGCCCCGGCCAGCGCTCGTCGAGCCGCGCGAGCACCTCGTCGACGCGCTCCCCTTCGACCTCGACGCGGCGGGGCAGGCCGGCGAAGAGCGGGGTCAGGGTGGAGGGGAGGTGGACCTCGGCCATCTCAGTCGTCGAGGAGCGCGACCTCGACGGACGAGATCGCGGGCAGGTACGAGGCGATCTCGCTCCAACTCGCGCCCTCGTCGGTGCTCGCGAAGAGCTGACCGGTGCTAGTGCCGAAGTAGAGGCCGGGGTCGTCGCTCCCGTCGATCGCCATCGCGGCGCGGAGCACGCCGAGCTGCGCGTTCTGCTGCGGGAGCCCGCGGTCGAGCCGCTCCCAGGAGCTGCCGGCGTCCCGCGTGCGCCAGACGGCGGCCTGCCCGTCCGGCATCATCCGCCCGTGCCCGGGGTCGAGCGGGATCACCCAGAACGTGTCACGGTCGTGCGGGTGGGTGGCAGCGGCGAAGCCGAACTCCGTGGGGAGCCCCTCCGTGATCTCCTGCCACGTGGCGCCGGTGTCGTCGCTGCGGTGCATCCCGACGTGGTTCTGCTGGTACATCCGGCTCGGGTCGGCCGGGGAGCGGACCAGGCGGTGGACGCAGAAGCCGACGTCCTCGTGCTCGCGCGGCCAGTCGGCCCGCAGCCCCTTGTTCCTCGGCGTCCACGTCGCGCCGTCGTCGGTCGTCTCGAAGAGGCCGAAGCCCTGCACGATCGCCCACAGGCGAGCCTCGTCCTCGTCGTCGGGGAGGAGGGCGGAGACGCCGAGGTGCCCGGGCGGCTGGTTCGCCGGGTCGCTCCAGCTCTCGCTGCCCGGGAGCCCCTCGAGCGTCGAGAGCTCAGACCAGGTCTCACCGCCGTCGCCGCTCTCGAAGATGCCGGGCGCCTCGGCCGAGACGAGCACGCGTCCGTGCGCGGCCGCGAGTGAGGAGACCTTCGAGACCTTGCGGCCGTCCGCATAGACGATCCCCTCGCTCGAGTGCGACCAGGTCGCGCCGAGGTCGCCGCTGCGCCAGACCGCCGAGCCGTGCCACTCGCTCGCGGCGGCCGCGTAGATCGTCCCGGTCGCCCCGTCGTGGATCGCGTGGTAGACGGGCCAGCTCTCGCAGAAGGGGCCCTCCATCTTCCAGTCGCGCCGGCTCTCGTCGCTCGTGAGCGTGAAGCAGCCCTTGCGGGTCCCTACGAGCAGCAGCGTGCGGGGCATTCTCCGACCTCCGTGTGGGAAACAGGTGGAGGATAGACCGCCGCCGCGGCGAGAACTCATCGCCCGGGCTGACCTTCAAGCCGCGATCTTCGCGAGCAACGCATCGACGCGCTCGAAGCCGGCCTTCGCGCCCTCCTCGACGCCGTACTGCATCGTCGTGTCGCGCTGCTCGGTCGTCTCGAAGCGCATCGTCTGCGTCAGCTTCGTTCGCTCGCCGAGATCCTCGAACTCGAGTGTCTGCAGATGGTTCTGGAAGGTCTGCACCAGCCGGGCGGGCGGCTCGACCTCGCGGAACTCGCCCTCGACGAGGCCGTGGGCGGTGCGGAACCGGTAGGCGCCGCCGGGGCGAACGTCCATCTCCTCGACGACGGTGCCGTCGCCCCACCACTCGGGGATCAGGGCCGGATCGGTCCAGACGGAGAAGACGTGCGCGCGGGGGGCGTCGAAGATCCGCTCGACCCGGATCTCGAGCTCGTTCGGGGTGGTGACGGTGGTGCTCATCGTGCTCCTTTCGTCCTCATTTGACGGCCTTCTTCACGAGCGCGGCGATTTTCTTCTCCTCTGCGGCGGTCAACTCCCGAATGGCAAAGGAGGTCGGCCACATGGCTCCCGTGTCGAGGCTTGCCTCGTCGCTGAAGCCGAGCGTCGCGTACCTCGACGTGAACTTGTCCGCGCTCCGGAAGAAGCAGACGACCTTGTCATCCCTGGCATAGGCGGGCATCCCGTACCAGGTCTTCGGCACGAGGTCAGGCGCAGTCGCCTTGACGATCGCGTGGATCCCCTTGGCCAGGGCGCGGTCGGGCGGGGGCATCTCGGCGATCTTCGCGAGGACGGCGCTCTCCCCGTCCGCCTTGTTGGCCTCCGCCTTGAGCTCGCGAGCGCGCTCCTTCATCGCTGCCCGTTCCTCCGGGGTGAACCCCTTGCTCTTCTCAGCCATTCCGATCTCCCTTCATCGTCTGTCCTTTCGTGCGTTCGACGACCTGCGCGAAGCGGCCGAGCCGCTGCAGCCACAGGCTGATCCCCTCGAAGGCGTACGGCACGAGCGTGCAGGTGCGGGCCCGGCCGACCTTCTCCGTGACGACGAGCTGCGCGTCCTCGAGCAGCCGGACGTGCTTGCGCATCCCGGTCAGCGACATCCCGAACGGCTCGGCGAGCTCGCCGATCGTGGCAGTGCCGATCCCGAGCCGCTCGAGCACGGCGCGGCGGGTGGGGTCGCCGAGAGCCGCAAAGACGAGATCGACAGTCGTCGGATACTGAACCATTGAGTTCAGCATAACAGAGTCTGTGAGCATGAGTGGCG
>JBBQHQ010000047.1:0-16436 GCA_038324115.1 Gaiellales bacterium | reverse complement strand
GCAATCAACGGAGGGGGAGGGATTTGAACCCTCGATCCGCCGTTAAGACGGATAACGGTTTTCGAGACCGCCGCATTCGACCGCTCTGCCACCCCTCCGTGCGGCCCACAGCCTAGCGAGCCGCCGGAGGGGGAGCAGCGGTCGGGCTAGAGCTGGGCGGCGAGTGCCTGCACCTGCTCGAGCCGGTCCTCCAGCTCGGCCACGACGGCCGTCTTGCGCTCGCTGTCGGGCCGTGCGTTCACCTTGTCGAGCCGGGCCTGCAGCCGCTCCGCCCAGGCGTCGAGCCTGTCGGCGATCCTGGCCTTGACGTCCGCGCACTTCACCGGTGCCGGAGCGGTGTTGCACTTCGCCGTCACCTTCTCCACCTTCGCGGTCGCCCGCGCGAGGTGCGCGTCGAATCCGGATCCGCCCTTGCCGTCGGCGGCGAGCGAGGCAGCCGGGAGGGCGAGAACGGTGGCGCAGCCGATCAGGGTTGCGAGCTTCTTCATCGTGAGCCTTTCGTCCAGGGGATGTCGTCGATGAGACACGCGTGTCCGGTGGTGCCGGCTGAACCTACGGCAGCGCCACGTAAAGAGGATCAGGGGGACGTAAGGGCTCGGTAAAACGCGGGCTGGCCGTCGAGCGGGAAGCGGAGAAGGAGGGATTCGAACCCTCGATGGAGGAATTCACCCCCATAACGCCTTAGCAGGGCGCCGCCTTCAGCCACTCGGCCACTTCTCCGTGCGCGGCCATGGTATCGCAGGCCGGTAGGCTCAAATCCCCCTTCTGAGGCATGCCCCAGTCGGGGGCGAGAAGGATCATGCGCGGTGCCGGAATTCCCCCTCATCCCCTCCGGCGAACTGCGGCGCCCGTCCTCTGCGGCAACAGAAGGCGGGCGCTTTTTCTTTGTCCGGGCTAGTCGTGGATGCGGGCGAGCAGGTCCTCGCGCTTGAGCACCCGGACGCGGTGGGAGGAACGGGCCATCCGTACCTCGTAGCCGGCGTCGCGCGGGAAGAGCACCTTGTCGCCCGGCTCGACGGCGCTGACCTCGGGGCCGACGGCGACGACGATCGCGCTGCGGGTCTGGGTGCTCTCGTTGACCGGGACGATCAGGCCGCTCGGCAGCTCGGAGTCGTCGAGCGGCTCGACCACGATCCAGTCGTCGAGCGGCTCGAGGGTGACGCCTGAGGTGGTCTCGGGATCGAGCATCCTCTGATGTTAGAGGCGACCTGCCTCGATGATGCGGTCGAGGAACTGGCGGGTGCGCGGCTCGGCCGGGGCGGAGAAGATCTGCGCCGGCGGGCCCTGCTCGAGAATCACGCCCTCGTCGAGGAAGCAGACGCGGCTCGCGATGTCGCGGGCGAAGCCCATCTCGTGGGTGGCGATCAGCATCGTCATCCCGCCCTCGGCGAGCTCGCGGATCACGTTCAGCACCTCGGCCACGAGCTCAGGGTCGAGCGCGCTCGTGACCTCGTCGAGCAGCATCAGGTCGGGCTGCATCGCGAGCGCGCGGACGATCGCGACGCGCTGCTGCTGCCCTCCGGAGAGCCGGTCGGGGAAGTCGTCCCGCTTCTCGGCGAGCCCGAAGCGCTCGAGGAGCTCGCCCGCGCGGGCCTCGGCGTCGCGCAGCGAGAGCCCGAGCGCCTTCTGCGGCGCCAGCGTCACGTTGCGGAGGACGCTCATGTGCGGGAAGAGGTTGTAGGACTGGAAGACGATCCCGATCCGGCGGCGGAGCCGGTTGACGTCGACGCCGCGCGCCGTGATCTCCTCCCCGGCGACGGCGATCCGGCCCGCGTCGACCGGCTCGAGCAGGTTGAGGCAGCGGAGGAGCGTCGACTTTCCTGAGCCGGAGGCGCCGATCAGGCAGACGACCTCGTGCTCGGCCACATCGAGGTCGATCCCACGCAGGACCTCGTTGCGCCCGAACGACTTCCGTACCCCGCTGATCTCGACGTGGCTCAGACCAGCCTCCCCGCCTGCCGCCGGCGCCGGTCGGGCGCCACGAGCCAGTCCGTGAAGCGCGCGAGCGGGATCGTGATCGCGACGAAGAGCGATGCCGCGACGAGGTAGTGGGTGAAGTTGAAGTCGGCGGAGACCTCGATCTGCGCCTGCTTGAACGCCTCGACCGAGCCCGCGATCCCGACGAGCGCCGTGTCTTTCTGGAGGCCGATGAAGTCGTTCAGGAGCGGCGGGATCACGCGGCGCACGGCCTGCGGTAGGACGACGTGGACGAGCGCGGAGCTGCGCGTCAGTCCGAGCGAGCGGGCAGCGGCCTCTTGGCTCGGGTGCACCGACTCGATTCCGGCCCGGTAGACCTCGGAGACATACGCCGTGTAGATCAGGACGAGCGCAGTGATCCCCCAGAACGTCGTCGAGGTGGGGACGTGCTCGAGCTGGAGCGCGGGCGCCCCGAACGCGAGCAGCGCGATCACGAGGATCGTGGGGACGCCGCGGAAGAAGTCGGCGTAGGCGATCGCGAGCATCCTGATCGGGAAGAAGACGGGCCCGGGCAGCCCGCGCAGCACGGCGAGCACGAGCGCGGTCACGAGGATGATCGCCTCGGCGATCGAGAAGATCTTCACGTTCAGCAGGAAGGCGCGGGAGATCGCCGGGAACGAGCGCTTGTAGGCCTCCCAGTTGAAGAATGCGGTCCGCACCTCGGGCCAGCCGGCCGCGTGCGTGACGAGGTAGACGAGGACGCCGAAGACGACGACCGTGCTCAGAAGCGCGAGGGCGACGGCGTTTCCGGCGCCGCCGCCCCCGAGGATCTTCGACCGTCTGCTCAGGGTGCTACTTCAGCACGGGCGCGCCGGTCACCTTGGCGAGCCAGATCTGCTGGATCCGCTTGAGCACGCCGGTGCGCCGCATCTGTGCGAGCGCCTTGTTCACACAGCCGACGAGCTTGTTCCCCTTCTGGAAGACCATCCCGAAGTGCTCCTGGCTCCCGACGGCCGAGGTGAACTGACCGACGATCTTCGCGTTCGGGATCTGCACAGCGGTGACGTAGAACGCGGTCGGCAGGTCGACCACGAGGCCGTCGATCTGACCGTTCTTCAGCGAGGTCACGGCCGCGTTGTTGTCGTCGAAGGCGAGCGGCGTCCGCGTCGGCTTGATCTTGCCGGTGATGAAGCCGTAGCTCGTCGTCCCGAGCTGCGCGCCGAGCCGGTACTTGCGCAGGCCGTCCTTCGAGCGCACCGAGGCGATCGGCGTGCCCTTGATCGCGACGATCGCCTGGTTGACGTTGTAGTAGGACGTGCTGAACGCGAGCGCCTTCGCGCGGGCCGGCGTGTACGAGACCTGGTTGATCGCAAAGTCGAAGCTCTTGCGGCCCGGCGCGATCGTCTTTGCGAACGGCGTGTAGACCCACTTGACCTGGGACTTCGCGAAGCCAAGCCGCTTGGCGACGGCGTAGGCGACCGCGGGCTCGAGGCCCTTGCCCTTGTTCGGGTCGTTGATCTTCCACGGCTTCGCGCCCTCGCCGCCGGCGAACCACGGCGGGTAGGCGGGGTTGTCGGTGCCGATCGTCAGCGTGCCGTCGCTGACGAGGTCGAGGCTCGCCTTGCTGCAGCCCGGCAACGCCGTGGTCGCGGCCTGGCTTGTGCCGCCGGTCGCAGCGACGGCGATCGCCGCGGCGACGACCGCGAGCGGGATCAGGAACGTACGCATCTCGATGTCTCCTCTGCTGTGGACCCGGTCTTCGGAAAGAGAGCTCGAACCTACCACGAGGTACCGTTGCCGCACATGTCGTCGCCCTTCGTCGAGATCGAGGCCGGTGACAGGCTCGTCAAGGTGACGAACCCGGACAAGGTGCTCTTTCCGGCGCGCTCCGAGACGAAGCTGGATCTCGTCCGCTACTACCTCTCGGTGGGGGAGGGGATCGTGCGCGCACTCCGGGAGCGGCCGACCCAGCTGCGCCGGTTCCCGGACGGGGTCGAGGGCGAGATGATCTACCAGAAGCGCGTGCCCGAGAAGCGCCCCGACTGGATCGAGGTCGCGCGCGTCACGTTCCCGTCCGGGCGGCACGCCGACGAGCTGTGTGTCACGGAGATCGCTCAGGTCGCGTGGGCCGCGAACCTCGCCGTCGTCGACTTCCACCCGTGGCCGTCGCGCCGGGCGGACGTCGACCGGCCGGACGAGCTGCGGATCGACATCGACCCCCAGCCGGGGACGGGGTTCGCGGAGGCGAAGACGGTGGCGGCGCTCGTCCGCGAGGTGCTCGCCGAGCTCGGGTGGACGGGCTGGCCGAAGACCTCCGGCAACCGCGGCGTCCACGTCGCGTGCCGGATCGAGCCGAACTGGGAGTTCCCGGTCGTCCGCCGCTGCGCGCTCGCGTTCGCGCGCGAGGTGGAGCGCCGGCTGCCAGACCTCGTCACGACAGCGTGGTGGAAGGAGGAGCGCGGCGAGAAGGTCTTCATCGACTACAACCAGAACGCCCGTGACCGGACGATCGCGAGCGCGTACTCGGTGCGCGGGCGCCCCGACGCGACCGTTTCCGCGCCCGTCGGCTGGGACGAGCTGCCGAACGTGGAGACCGAGGACTTCACCCTGGCGACGATGCCGGCACGCTTCGCCGAGCTCGGCGACCTTCACGAGGGGATCGACGAGGCGGTCTGCGATCTGCGTGTCCTGCTCGAGTGGGTCGAGCGCGAGGAGGCGGCCGGCGAGGGCGAGGCGCCCTATCCACCGAACTTCCCCAAGATGCCGGCCGAGCCGCCGCGAGTGCAGCCGTCCCGGAAGAAGAAGACGGGTTAGCGGCCGTCGGAGGGGCTCGGCGCCCCGATTACCCAGTTCGCGATCCGGGCGAGGGGGCCGCGGCGGGAGCCGCTCCCGAGCTTGACGAGGACGATCAGGCCGAGCGTCGTGCCGACGCCGGCGAGGACGCGGCCCACCAGGGCGCCGTCAGCCCGAAGCCGACCGTCGTGCCGACGCTGACGATCACGCTGATCACCGTCAGCCCCGCTGCCTTGAGGGTGATCGCGGCCTGCGGGTCTCGCTCCTCCTCCGACATCTCAGCCTCCGAGCAGTGACTCGACGGTGGGGTCTCCGGCCCGGCGTGGCGGCCGCACCTCCCGCCAGGTGCAGTCCTCCGGGTCCTTGTCGGGCCGGAACCTGATCAGTTTCGTGCCGTGCCTGAACCTGTTGCCCTGCACCTTGTCGTAGCGAACCTCGGCGACGAGCTCGGGGCGGAGCGGGGTCTCCTCCAGCTCCCCCGTGCCCCAGCGGTTCGGCTCCGAGAAGCGGCGGTCGTTCGACTCGTCGAGGAGCGGGGTCACGAGCTCGAGGATCTCGTCGTGCACCTTGGCGCCGACCGCGGCCGAGCCCACGTAGTCGGTGCCGCCGTCCTCCCGGTAGAGGCCGAGCAGGAGCGTCGCCAGCTTCTTCGGCTTCGCCTTCCAGCGGACGCCGACGACGACGCAGTCCGCCGTCTTGTGCTCCTTCACCTTGACCACGGCCTCGCGTGAGCCGGGCTTGTACGAGAGCCCGAGCCGCTTCGCGATCACGCCGTCGAGCCCGGCCGCCTCGAAGCGGTCGAGCCAGGCGGTGGCGGCGGCGAGGTCGCGGGTCGCCGGGGAGATCCAGAAGCTCTTCCCGCGGCGGAGGAGCTCCTCGCGCCGCTGCTCCAGCGGGCGCTCGTGGACAGGGTCGCCGTCCCAAAGCAGGAGGTCGAAGGCGATGAAGATCGCGGGGATCTCGGCGGAGAGCTTGCGGACACGACTCTCGGCGGGGTGCAGGCGTGTCTGCATCGAGTCGAAGTCGAGGACGCCGTCGCGGGCGATCACGATCTCACCGTCGAGGGCGGAGTGGGGCGGGAGCAGCTCGCCGAGCGGGGCCAACTCCGGGAAGTAGCGGAGGAGCGGGCGGCCGTTCCGCGACCAGAGCCGGAGCTCGCCGCCGTCGTTCTCGAGCACTCCCCGGAAGCCGTCCCACTTCGGCTCATACTGCCAGCCGTCGCCCTCCGGGAGCTCGCGCACGAGCTCCGCCTCCATCGGTGGGAAGGGGACGTTCGGCCCGGGGACGTTTTCTTCGGCCATGGGGAGGAACCCTAGACCCATGAGCGATCTGAACGGGGTCTGGAACGTCGAGCGGACCGGGGGCCTGCTCCCGCCGATGCTCGGCGTCCGCAAGCGCATCAGCGGGACGCGTGGGGTCACGATGCTCGGGCCGGCTCGGGCCGCCTTCGACGTCGTCGGGCCCGAGCTTCGGTATCGCGGGCTGCTGACGGGCTGGGTGGACGTGGTCGCGCCGAGCGGGGACGGCTTCGCCGGGCTGGCGCTCTACCGCGGCCGCGAGGTTGGACGCTTTCGCCTACGACCGATCGAGGAGGGGACGATGAGCTCGTTGCACGACCAGCTCGTGAAGCACATCGACGAGGCGCTCGCGATGGAGGAGAACGTCAAGCGGATGCTCGACGGGATGATCGAGATGACCGACGACGCGCAGATCGTCGACCTGCTCGAGCACCACAAGGTCGAGACCGAGCAGCAGGCGCAGCGGCTGCGCGGCCGGCTCGAGGCGCACGGTGCCTCTCCGTCTCTCGTCCGCGAGGCCGTCGGGATCCTCGGCGCCCTCGCCAAGCTCCCACTCGACACCGTCCGCTCGGAGAAGGCGGGCCGGAACGCGAGGGACGGCTACGCCACCGAGCACATGGAGATCGCCGCCTACCAGCTGCTCGAGCGCATTGCGACCCGCGCCGGCGACGAGGAGACGGCCGAGGTGGCCCGGCTGAACCGGGCCGAGGAGGAGGCGATGGCCCGGAAGCTGGACGAGCACTGGGATCTCTTCGCCGAGCTCTCCCTCCGCGAAGAGGGCGTGCCCGTCTAGACCCTGTCTTTCCATCAGCCAAACGTGAGGGGACAGTCCCCTCACGTTTGGCTGAGGACGTTCGGACGTGTCCGGTAAGGGGCTAGCGGAGCCAGGGAGCGAGCAGTTCCTCGATCTCCTTGCAGCCGCGGGGTTGCTCGAGCCGGGCGCGCTCCGTGCGACCCTCGACGACCACGAGCGTTGGCAGCGCGGTCACGTTGAAGCGCTGCACGAGCTCGGGATGTAGGTGCTCGTCGACAGTGCGGAGCCGGAACGTCCCGTGGTTCCGGCGGCGCTGGAGCACCTGCGCGAGGAACCCCTCGACGCGGCGGCAGTTGCCCGAGCGTTCCGAGGTGAAGAAGACGAGCTTCGGTTTCGTCGCCGCCGCAGCGGGGGCGGGAGAGGGTTGAACGCTCGTCGTCATCCGATGGTGGTTCCCGACCGACGGCCTTCGCTAACTACGATGCGCCGATGCGCCGCGTCGCCGTCACCGGGCTGGGAGCGATCACTCCAATCGGTCTCGACGCGCCCTCCACCTGGAGGGCTGCGACCGCTGGCGAGAGCGGCGTCGGCTTTATCCAGGCGTTCGACGCGAGCGAGTTCCCCGTTCGGATCGCGGGCGAGGTCAAGGGCTTCGACCCGACGACGGTGGCCCCTGCGAAGGAGGGGCGCCGGATGGACCGGAACGTCCTGCTCGCGCTCGGCGCCGCCCGGGAGGCCTGGGCGGACGCTGGGATCGAGGAGCACGACCCGGCTCGCGTCGGGATCGTGGTCGGCTCCGCGATCGGTGGCCTGCCGGGGATCGCCGAGCAGCACTCCGTCCTCCTCGAGCGTGGCCCCGACCGCGTCTCGCCATTCTTCATCCCCAGCGTCCTCGTCGACTCGGCGAGCGGCCAGATCGCGATCTCCCTCGGCTTCCGCGGGCCCAACTACGCGCCCGTCTCCGCCTGCGCCACGGGCTCCCACGCGGTCGGCGAGGCGGCGGAGATCATCAAGCGCGGCGACGCCGACGTCGTGCTCGCGGGCGGCACGGAGTCGTGCATCCACCCGCTGATCCTGGCCGGGTTCTGCGCGATGCGGGGGCTTGTCGCGGAGGACGAAGACCCGACGAAGGCCTCACGGCCCTTCGACGCGGCGCGCGCCGGCTTCGTGATGGCCGAGGGCGCCTGCATCCTCGTGCTCGAGGACCTGGAGACCGCCCAGGCCCGCGGCGCCACGATCTACGCCGAGGTGCTCGGCTACGGCGCCTCCAACGACGCGCACCACATGGCCCAGCCCGATCCGAGCTCGACGGGGGTCGCGGAGATGATGGGCGCAGCGCTCCGCCGCTCCGGGGTCGAGCCGGAGAGGGTCGGCTACATCAACGCGCACGGCACCTCGACCCCGCTCGGCGACGCCGCCGAGACGCGCGCGATCAAGCAGGTCTTCGGCGACCACGCGTACGAGCTCGCGGTCTCCTCGACCAAGTCCGTGACCGGGCACTGCTTCGGCGCGGCCGGCGCGATCGAGTCGATGATGTGCGCGCTCGCCCTTCACCACCAGCTCCTCCCGCCGACGATCAACTACGAGACCCCGGATCCCGACTGCGACCTCGACTACGTCCCGAACGAGGCCCGGAAGGTCGAGCTCGACGTCGCGCTTTCGAACGCGATGGGCCTCGGCGGTCACAACGGCTGCGTTCTCCTCGGCCGCGTCTAGGCGACGGCGGCGACCGTCAGCTCGTCCGGCGAGCCGAGGACGCTGTCGGCGAGCGCCAGCGCGTCCGCAGCGGGCGGGTAGTGCGCGTTCGGGAGCGCGAGCACGCGCATCCCGGCGGCGTGGGCCGCGCGGAGCCCGTTGGAGGAGTCCTCGACGGCCGCGCAGCGGGCGGGCTCGACCCCCAGCCGCCGCGCCGCCTCCAGGTAGACGTCGGGCGCGGGCTTGCCGCGCGCCACCTCCTCGGAGGAGACGACCGCCTCGAAGAGCGGCGCGACCGCGGCGCCCTCCAGCACCGCTTCGATCAGCGGCCGGTTCGAGGAGGAAGCGACGGCGAGCCGGAACGAGCCGGCGAGCCGTTGTACGGCCTCGACCGCGCCGAGGATCAGCGGCAGGTCGGAGCGGTAGCGCTCGAGCATCCGGCGGACGACCTCGTCGTTGATCTCGGCCGGCTCCTCCTCGAGCCCGAGCTCGTCGTGCATGTACGCCGACCACTCCGGGGAGCTCATCCCCATCATGTCTGCCTGCGCCGACTCGCTCCAGCGGCCGCCGCGCTCGCGGACGAGCGCCTCGCGCACCTCGTCCCAGACCTGCTCCGTGTCGACGATCACGCCGTCGAGGTCGAAGATCACTGCCTCGATCACGCGTAGTCGCCCTCGACGCGGACGAGCGGCTGCCCGGGCGCGCCCAGCTCGACGCGCTCGACGGCGCCGACGAAGAGGGTGTGGTCACCGGCCGCGTGCTCGGCGTGGAGGCCGCACTCGAGCCAGGCGAGCGCGTCCTCGAGGTGGGGGCCTCGGGTTCCGTCCCGGTGTGCGATCCCCTGCCAGAGCGCGATCGGCGGCACTCCGCGGGCGAAGTGCTGGGCGAGAGAGACCTGGTCGGCGCGGAGGATCGAGACGGCGAACCCGCCCGCGCCGCGCAGGAGCTCGTGCAGCGCCGCCTGGCGGGAGATCGCGACCCCGACGAGCGGCGGCTCGAGCGAGAGAGAGACCAGCGTGCCGACGGTGAGCCCCAGTCGCTCGCCGTCGAGGTCGACGGTAACGACCGCGACCCCGGTCGGATGGCGCTGCAGGGCGCGCCGGAGCTCCTCGCCGCTCTCCACGGCGAGGAACTCTAGGCGCAGCGTCGCTCTGCGGGAGCTAGACGGCCTTGCAGAGCTTGTCGCCGACGTAGAACTCTTTCTGCTCGGCGTGCATCTGAAGGTCGTATTCCAGGTCGTACTCGCCGAGCGCGTCGGACTCCCAGTAGATGTCCGGCGTCACGCCCGGGCCGATGATCGTGGCGCGGTAGCGCGTTCCGGCACCGACCGGGTGGGCGCCGTGGGAGTAGAAGCCGTAACAGAACTTCCCCGTGTCCTTGTGCATCAGGAAGCTGTTCTCGCGCTTCCAGCCGGGGCCGTACGCGGAGTCGAACGTGTCGACGAAGAGGTTCCGGCCGAACGTGTCCAGCGGGTTGCCCTGCGGGGTGGACTTGAACCCGTAGACGGGCTTCCCCTGGTAGGTGAACTCGCCGAAGATGTGCTGAAACTTCTTGTACGCCCAGTTCAGGTTCACGGTCAGCTCAGGGAGAGGGCCATCCCAGTGCGAGAGCCGGAGTTCCCAGACGGACTGGGCAGGGGAGGCGGTGAGCCCGTAGTTCGGGAGCATCCGCTGCCATGACTGAACCGCCCAGTACGACCCGTCGGGCGCCGTGCAGGCGGTGACGAGCCATTGGAGCTCCGGGCCGTCGTAGGGCTTGCACGCGTTCTTGAAGGTCTTCCAGATCGCCTTCTTGGTCGTGCCATAGCCGCCGGAGTAATCGAGCTTGAACTCGACCTGCTTGCGCGCCGTCGTCGGCGCGAGCGCGTTGACGGCGCCCGATGCGAGCACGTTCCACTTCTTTCCGCGAGACGTGTAGCTCAGCATGGCCTGCCCGTTCTTGGCGACCTCGAGCTTGACGTTCTTCGCGTTCCGCTCGATCACCTCGGAGGCGGATGCGGTCGAGGTGAGGACGGCGGCGACGAGCGTGACGATCAGGGTGAGACGAAGCACGGGCGACCCCCAAGAAGGTTGAGAACTGATGACCGAGTCATCGGCACGACGCCCTCATAGGGTAACACCGGTTTCAGGGAGTATTCGTCAGGCTTTTACAAAGCAAAGGGGGCGGATCGCTCCGCCCCCTCGGCTACCAAACAGGTGCTGCCGGCTCTAGACGGCCGCTGCCGTGCCCCGGTCCCGGGTCGTGATCACGCCGAGCGCGATCATGGCGACGCCGAGGACGAGATGGAGCCAGTTGTCCGCGTTGTTGGCGGGGATCCAGTCGGCTGCGCCGATCAGGCCCAGCACCCAGAGCGCGAGGTAGACGACGCCGCCGCCGACGAGGTACGTCCGGGCGCCGCTCGCGGTTGCTGCCAGCGCGAGGCCGGCGACGCCGAAGAGCCCGTGCACGATGTTGTGCAGGATGCTGACCTGGAAGAGGCCCAGCAGCTCGGCGTTCCCGTCGTTCCCGGCGAAGTTCAGGCCGTCGTAGAGATTCGTGGTGATTCCCGGCACGAAGCCGAGGATTCCGACCAGCAGGAACACGATGCCCACCAAGCGGGCAATGTTCTGCGTCGGGGTCCGATCGTTCATTCCCAACCTCCCGGTCAATGGCCTTGAGGCCGAACGTTGCTTCCTCGTTCGCCTCCCGTTTCCTCCCCTGAACGTGCTTGGACCCTATGCCCTGGCGGTTCCCGGCGCAGCGGCAACTCCGCCCGGAGCGCGGTGCCGGCGCCGCTGACGCTGGAGAGCGCGAACTGCCCGCTGAGGGCGGCGACCCGGTCGGCGAGCCCCTGGAGCCCCGATCCAGCCGGATCGGCGCCGCCGTCGCCGTCGTCTGCGACCTCGACGACGGCGAGCTCGCCCTCCCGCGCGACCCGAACCTCGACCACGGTCGCCCGCGCATGACGCACGAGCTGGCGAATCTCCTCGAGCCCGAGCGCGAGCTCCGTCTGGGCGGCCTCGAGCAGCGCCGGCACGGACTCCGGCTTCGTCCGGAGGCGCTGGGCGATCAGGTGGAGGTGGAGCGAGACGGTCACGAGCCGCTGTTGGGCGCCGTCATGCAGGTTCCGCTCGATCCGGCGCCGCTCCGCGTCCGCCGCCGAGACGACGCGGGCGCGGGACGACCGCAGCTCCTCCAGGGCCTGTCGGTGCTCCGTGACGTCTCGGATCACCGCGAGCGCCTCGTCGGGCCCGGAGGGGACGACGCGCGCCTCCCAGATCCGCGGCACGCCGTCGATCGTCGTCAGGGGATAGGTGGCCCGGGCGAGCTCACCGGTGTCGATCGCCGCGTGCGCCGCCTCCATCAACGGCCCGGACGCCTCCGGCGGCAGGAGGTCGTAGACGCTGCTCCCGATCACGCTCTCCAGCGGGTTCGCGAGCTTGCGCACGTCGCCGGCGAACTCGACGTAGGACGCCGTCGCGGGACAGGCGCAGCATCAGATCCGGGATCGCCCCGAGGAGAGCCCGATGCCGCGTCTCGACGTCGCCGAGCACATCCATGTGCAGATCGTAACCCGTCTGTCTAGAGGGATCCCTTCTCCTCGAGCCAGTGCTCGAAGAGCGGGTCGGCGAGCACCGGCGCCCCGTCGCTGCGGATCACCTCGGCCCGTCCCTCGAGCCCTTCGAGGGCTGAGCGGATGCTCCCCTTCTTCAGGCCGACCGCGGTGTAGACGCGCTGGTCGTAGAGCGTGCCGATGCCGGCGGCGAGCACGAGCGCGACCCGCTTCTCGTTCACGGGCAGCGCCTCGTAGCGGGCGCGGAAGAGCGCGGCGGAGCCGTCGGCCGCGCGCCTCAGCGCCTCCAGCCACGCGCCCTCGTCCGCGACGGAGCCACGCGGGGTCACGGCCCACAGGTGGTGGGCGAGCAGCATCGTCCGCTGGGGGTGGCCGCGGGCGAACTCGATCAACGGGTCGAGCGCGGCGCCCGGGTCACGGCCGGAAGCCGCGAAGCGCTCGGCGACGTACCGGGCGCTCTCGGCGTCGGGGAGGGGCCCCAGCTGCTGCGGGAGCGCGTGCTCCAGGAAGGGCCGGGACGGATCGGAGAAGAGCTTCTCGACGAGGCTGGGGGAGGAACCGGCGAAGAGGTACGACGCGTCGTCGGCCTGGTACTGGATCACGCTGCGCAGGATCCCGTCGGCGCCGTCGACGTTGAGGATGTCCTGGATCTCGTCCAGCGCGATCACGGTCCGGATCCCCGTCCTCTCCGCGAGGCGCATCGGCAGTTCGAGCAGCTTCAGGAGCACAGGCTCGGCATCCAGGCGCGGGTTCGCCATCAGCTGCACCGCGAAGCCGGCCCCGCCGAGCGAGACCCCCAGCTTCCACGTCTTCAGGATGTCGCTCGCGGCGGCGCGGACGGAGCCCTTGAGCGAGCGGTTGTAGGCGCGCTCGATCCGGGTCACGATCGCCCCCAGCGTCAGGACGTCCATCAGGTCGACGTGGGCCGTCGGCATCCCCTGGCGCTCCGCCTCGAGGAGGACGCGGCCCAGGAGCGTGCTCTTCCCGTAGCGGCGCGGGGCGACGAGCCGGGTGGAGTGGCCGCCGTCCGCGAGCTCGAAGAGCTCCTTCGTCTCGCGGTCGCGGTCGATCATCTGCGCCGGCTTGACCGGGCCGGAAACCTGGAACGGGTTCAGGTCGCGCGCGATCATTCAGTATGGCACAGCCCTACTGTTTGGTCGGTCGGTAGACAACTGATAGGTCTAAGCCATACCAATTGGTTGGGTTCACACACACCGCGGGAGGCGTTCAGGCCCCTGTCACCTCGATCGTCGTAGCGTCGAAGCATGCGGATCGCGATCGTCAGCGACTACTACTACCCCCAGCTCGGAGGGATCGCCGAGCATGTGCACGGGCAGGCGACGGAGCTGACGCGCCGCGGGCACGAGGTCACCCTCCTGACGCCCCGTCTCACCGTGACGCCGCGCACGGTCGACGGCCACGATCTGCCGCCTCGCGACTTCGAGCTCGCCCACGTCGGCCGCGCCTTCCCGTTCTACGCGAACGGCGCCGAGACCCTCGTCACGTTCGGCGGCCGGCTCTCGGCCGAGCTCGACCGCTGCTACCGGCGCGGCGGGTTCGACGTCGTCCACGTGCACAACCCGTTCGGGGCGATGCTGCCGATCACGGCGATCAGGCGCTCGACCGCGCCCGTCACGGTCGGGACGTTCCACAGCGTCGTGCCCGAGCACTACCCGCTGCTGCGCGCCTTCCAGCGGCCGCTCGCCGGCGTCTTCCGCCGGCTCGACGCGTGCATCTCCGTCTCGGACGCGGTGATCGACTCGTTGCAGCCGCGCTTCCCCGAGCTCCGTTTCACGACGATCCCGAACGGGATCGACACGAGCTTCTTCACGCCGGACGCGGCGCCGCTCGACACCATCGGCGGCAAGCGGACGATCGTCTTCGTCGGGCGCTTCGACCCGCGGAATGGCGTCAAGCACATGATCGGCGCGTTCGTCGCCCTCCGGCGGGTGCGGGACGACGTCCAGCTCGTGATCGTCGGCGACGGGCCGCTCCGCCCGCTTGTGGAGCGGATGGTGCCGCCCGAGCTTCACGGCGACGTGATCTTCGCGGGCCGTGTCAACCGCCTCCGCCCGCGCTACCTCGCGAGCGCCGAGATCCTCTGCACGCCCTGCAGCCTCGCGTCGTTCGGGATGGTGCTGCTCGAGGGGATGAGCGCGGGTTTGCCCGTGGTCGCGAGCCGCCTCCCCGGCTTCGAGCTCGTGATGCGCGACGGGGTCGACGGCCTCATGGTCGACCGCGCCGACGACGAGGCAGGGTTCGCAGCCGCCCTCGACGCGCTCCTCTCCGACCCCGAGCGCGGCCGCCGGCTCGGCGCCGCCGGCCGGCAGCGCGCCCTGACGGAGTTCTCGTGGCCGGTCGTGGGCGACCGGCTCGAGGCGCTCTACGCCGACCTGCTCGCCGCCCCCCGCGCTTTGGCGCTCGCCGCATGAGCGGGAAGGCGGCCACCTGGGCGGGCGCGGGGTCGCTCGCTGCCGGCCTGGTCGCGGCCGGTGTGGCGGCCGACCGCAGGCTCGGGACACGCCCACTCGCGACGCTTGCGGCAGGCGCCGTGGCGGGGACGTACCTCACCGGCACCTTCCTCCCACAGAGCCGGATCTTCGGCGCCGCGGCAGCACCCGTCGCCGCCGACGCCTTCGCGCTCACCTTCGACGACGGGCCCGATCCCCGCCACACGGTCGAGATCGGCCGGCTCCTGGCCGAGCGCGGGCATCGCGCGACGTTCTTCGTCCTCGCCCGGGCTGTCCGGGATCACCCCGAGGTGGCGGCCGCGGTCGTCGAGGCGGGGCACGAGCTCGCCTGCCACGGTGACGACCACCGGCTGCTCGCGTTCGCCTCGCCCCGCGAGCTCCGCCGTCAGCTCGACGTGACGGAGGAAGCTGTGCTCGCGGCCACCGGCGCCCCTCCCGTGCAGCTCTTCCGCCCACCGCACGGCGTCCGCAGCCCCTGGCTGACCCGCGTCGTCGAGGAGCGTGGCTACCGCGTCTGCGCCTGGAACGGGTCGGTCTTCGACACCGCCCAACCGGGGACGGACGTGATCGCCGGGCGGGTGGAGCGTCTGCTCGCCCCTGGAAGCGTCGTCCTCCTCCACGACGGAGACGGTGCGGGGAGAGACGGATCCCGCCGCCAGACCGTGGCGGCGCTGCCCGCGATCCTCGATGCCGCCGAGCGGCGCGGGCTCCGCTCCGAGCGGCTGAGCGCGCTCGTCGCCTGACATGAGCGTCCACGGTCTCCTCGCCCTCGGTGCCGCGGCCCTCGCCGGCCTCGCCGGGGTCTCGCCGGTCCCGCTCGCGCTCGCGCTCCTTCTCCACCTCGCCAAGATCCTGGCCGAGGCGCGCTCCTGGCACGCGATCGTCGGCTCCGCCTACCCGCGGACGCCGCCGCGCTTCCGCACCTCGCTCGGGGCGTTCGCGGGGATGATCGGCGCGAATGCGATCCTCCCCGGCCGGTTCGGCGAGGCGCTCCGGCTCGGGATCCTCCGGCGCCGGATCCCGGGCTCGAGCGTGCCGACGATCGCCTCGACGATCATGCTCGAGACGGCCTTCGAGCTCGTGCTCGGCGTGGGGGTGATCGTCGCCGTCCTCCTCGCGGGCCGCTCGATCGGCTCGGTCGGAGTTCCGGGGGCGTACGTCGTGGGCCTGGCGTCGCACCCGGTCGTCCTGGTTCTGATCGGCCTAGCGGCGGCGGCCCTCGCAGTGCTCGTCTACCGCCGGCGCGCGCGGCTGGGCCGGCTGCGCTCGGCGATGGCCCAGGGGCTGGCCGTGCTGAGCGCGCCCGTCGATCTGCTGCGGGGAGTGCTCAGCTGGAAGGTGGCCGCCTGGGCGATGCGGTTCGCGGCCGTCTACTGCTTCCTGCTCGCGTTCCATCTCGACGCCGGCCTCTGGACGGTGCTCCTCGTCGTCGCCGCCCAGAACCTGGCGGCGCTGCTGCCGCTCGCGCCCGGGAGCGCGGGGACGCAGCAGGCAGCGCTCGTGGTCGCGCTCGCGGGGCTCGCCGCCCCGGCCGCCGTGCTCGGGTTCGGGATCGGGATGCAGCTGGCCACGACGGCCGTCGACCTCGCTGCGGGCGCCGTGGCCGTGGCGCTGCTCGCGGCGGGCGCCGATCTCCGCGCCGCGCTCCGCCCGAGGGACGCCGCACCCGCTCCCGCTGGCTAGCTCGCGGCGCGGACCGTGCCGGTCAGGACCTCGACCTTCCCAACCGGGCGGAGCGTGGCAAGGACGTAGGATCGGGCGATGGAGACGAGCCGGGCCGCGGGAGCCTCGACCGCCTCGACGGCGGCCGCCTACGCGACCTGCCGGCGGATGCTCCGGCGCCACGACCCGTCGTACTGGCTGGCGGTCTCCTGCCTCCCGCGCGAGCGCCGCCCGGTCGTCCACGCGCTCTACGGCTTCGTCCGCGGGGCGGACGAGATCGTCGACTCCCGGCC
>JBBQHQ010000046.1:0-16596 GCA_038324115.1 Gaiellales bacterium | reverse complement strand
CGGAACTCCGGCGCGACCTCGGCCGAGAGCGAGACCGGCACGCCAGGCAGCTCCTCGGCCAGGATCTCGCCGACCCGCAGCTCGTGCGCCGGGTTGACGTAGGCGTGGAGGAGGCAGACGGCGACCGACTCGACCTGCTCGCGCCGAAGAATCGCAGCGGCGGCGCGGACGGAATCGTCGTCGAGCGGGGTCAAGACCTCGCCGGCCGGCCCGAGCCGCTCGCGTACCTCGACAGCCCGGTCGCGCGGGACGAGCGGCGGCGCCTTCTCGAACTGCGGGTCGTAGAGCGAGGGCCGCACCTGGCGCGCGATCTCGAGCAGGTCGCGGAAGCCCTCGGTCGTGACGAAGCCACTCCGCGCGATCTTCCCCTCGATGATCGCGTTGGTTGCCACCGTGGTCGCATGGACGACGGAGCCGACCTGCCCCGCCGCGGCCCCGCCCTCGGCGAGCGCGCGTTCGACCGCCTGCATGAACCCCTCGGAGGGGTCGGCGGGCGTCGAGAGCACCTTGGCGATCGCGACCGCCCCGGTCTCCTCGTCGATCAGCGTCGCGTCGGTGAACGTGCCGCCGATGTCGATCGCGAGCCGGACACTCATCCGTTCCCCCTCAGTTCGCTGGTTGCCGCCTCGTCCAGGGCGCGACCCTCGACCGCGACCCCGTAGAGCTCACGCGCCCGCTCGGCGCTGACCTTCTCCTCGAGCACGTCGCGGAGCACCCGCGCCGGCTCGCGCTCGAGGGCGGGGCCATAGCCGCCGCCCCCGCAGGTGCGGACGCTGATCACGTCGCCGGGGACGAGGTCGATCGTGCTCTTCGAGCCCAGGCGTGTCTCGACGTCCTCGCGGACGTGAAAGTACTCCGCGATCCGCCCGGCGCTGCCGCCGAGCACGCCCCAGGGGCCGCTGCGGTCGCGGTCGGCGAGGACGGTGAAGGTCGTGTGCAGGTCGAAGCGGTAGTCCTTGCGCAGGCCGAGCCCGCCCCGGAACCGGCCCGGCCCCTCCGAGTCCTCGACGAGCGAGAGCCGGTCAATCCGGACGGGGTAGTTGAGCTCCGTCTCCTCGACGGGCGCGTTCTCCGTGTTCTGACCGTGCGCCTGGACTGCGTCGGGGCCGTCGCTCGCGAAGCGGCCGCCGTAGCCGCCGGCGAACGTGTCGTAGAAGCAGGTGTAGGTGCCGGCCTCGACGTCGAGCGAGCCGAAGCCGGCCTGGCACATCATCGCCTTCGTCCCCGCGGGCAGCCGCTCCGGGAAAGCCGGGAGCAGCGCCTTGAACATCACGTCCACGAGCCGCGTCTGCGTCTCCCAGCCGCCGACGACGGGGGCGGGCCAGGTCGCGTTCGTGACGGTGCCGGGCGGCGCGTCGAGGTGGACGAGCCGGTAGAAGCCGTCGTTCACTGGCAGGTCGGGGTCGACGAGGCACTTGAGCGCGTAGGCGCAGGCCGAGAACGTCATCGCCCAGGTCGAGTTGACCGGCGCCCGCCGCTGCGGGTCGGAGCCCTCGGTGTCGAAGTGGGCGCCGTCAGGGCCGAGCTCGATTCGGACCCGCAGCTGGACAGGCTCGTCGGTGTAGCCGTCGTTGTCCACGAAGCCCTCCGCCTCGTAAACGCCGTGCGGGAGCGCCGCGAGCTCGGCGCGCGTCCGCCGCTCGGTGTACTCGAGCAGCTCGGCCATCGTCGCGAGGAGCCTCTCGCGGCCGTGCCGGCCCACGAGCGCCTGGATCCGCCGCACACCCGTCGCGTTCGCCGCGATCTGGGCGCGGAAGTCGCCCGCCGTCTCGTGCTTCGAGCGGATCTGCGCCAGGATCAGCCGGAAGACGTCCGCCACGATCGTGCCCCCGGCGACGAGCCGGATCGGCGGGATGATCACGCCCTCCTGGAAGACCTCCCGGAACGCGCCGATCGAGGCCGGCGCGCCGCCGCCCACGTCGACGTGGTGAGCGAGGTTCGCGACGTAGCCGATCAGGACGTCGCCGTCGTGCACGGGCGAGATCAGGCTGACGTCGTTCAGGTGGACGCCGCTCGGATGCGGGTCGTTGGTGACGATCACGTCGCCCGGCTCGAGCCGGTCAGCCCCGTAGGCACGTATCGCTTTCGGGACCTGCTCGACCATCGAGCCCAGGTGAACGGGCTGCGCGAAGCCCTGCGCGACCGGCCGCAGCTCCGCGTCGAAGAAGGCGCACGAGAAGTCGGACCGAGTCTTGATGTTCGTCGAGTACGCGCTCCGCTTCAGGGCGAGCGCCATCTCGTCGGTTGCCGCGACGAGCGCATTCCGGATCACCTCGAACGTGATCGGATCTACGCCGTCCATCCGTACACCTCCCGGGCACGCGCCGCGCTGACCTTGCCTTCGCGGACGTCGCGGGCGACGCGCTCGCGGTCGCGCTCGTCGGGCGGGCCATAGCCGCCGCCGCCGCAGGTGCGGTAGCTGATCGTGTCGCCCGGCTCGACGTCGATCGTCGTCTTCGCGCCGAGCCGCGTCTCGGCCCCGTCGCGGATCAGGACGTACTCGGCGGGCCGCGCCGCGTGGCCTCCGAAAGCGCCGCCTGGCCCGGCCTTCGTGCGGTCGGCGAGAACCGTGAAGGTCGTCGCGTGGTCGAAGCGGAAGTCCTTGCGGAGCCCGAGCCCGCCGCGGAAGCGACCCGCGCCTTCGGAGTCCTCGACGAGCGAGAGCCGCGTCACTCGCACGCGGTAGTTCAGCTCGGTCTCCTCCACGGGCGCGTTCTCCGTGTTCTGGCCGTGCGCCTGGACGGCGTCGGGGCCGTCGCTCGCGAAGCGGCCGCCGTAGCCGCCCCCGAACGTCTCCAGGAAGCAGGCGTACTCGTTCGTCTTCGGGTCGACGCCACCGAAGCCCGCGTGGCACATCATCGCCTTCGTCCCCGCCGGCAGCCGCTCGGGCAGCGCCGGCCGCAGCGCCTCGAAGCAGACGTCCACGAGCCGGGTATTGGTCTCCCAACCGCCCACGACGGGCGCCGGCCAGGTGCAGTTGACGACGCTCCCGCGCGGCGCTTCCACGTGGACGAGTCGGTAGAAGCCGTCGTTGACGGGCAGGTCGGGGTCGACGAGGCACTTGAGCGCGTAGGCGCAGGCCGAGAAGGTCTGGGCGTAGGTCGAGTTGACCGGCGCCCGGCGCTGCGGATCCGACCCCGTCAGGTCGAAGCGGACGCCCTCGGCACCGATCTCGACCCGCGCCCGCAGGCGGACGGGTTCGTCCGTGTAGCCGTCTTCGTCGATGCTGCCCTCGGCCTCGTAGACCCCGTGCGGGAGCGCCGCGAGCTCCGCCCGGGCCCGGCGCTCGGTGTAGTCGAGCAGCTCCCGCATCGCTCCGGCCAGAGTTCCGAGACCGTGCCGCCCGGCCAGCGCCTGCAGCCGCCGGACACCCGTCGCGTTCGCCGCGATCTGGGCTCGCAGGTCGCCCGCGGTCTCGTGCTTGGAGCGGATCTGGGCCAGGATCAGCCCGAAGATGTCCTCGACGATCCGCCCGCCCTCCACGACCTTGACCGGCGGGATGATCACGCCCTCCTGGAAGACCTCGCGGAAGGCGCCGATCGACGCGGGCGCGCCGCCGCCGACGTCGACGTGGTGGGCAAGATTCGCCACGTACCCGAGTAGCTCGCCCTCGTGATGGACGGGTGAGATCAGGCTGACGTCGTTCAGGTGGACGCCGCTCGGGAAGGGGTCGTTCGTGATCAGGACGTCGCCGGGGCCGAGCGGCTCGCCGTAGTCGCGGACGGCGCGCGGCACCTGCTCGCCCATCGAGCCGAGGTGGACGGGCTGCGAGAAGCCCTGTGCGACCACGCGCAGCTCGGCGTCGAAGAAGGCGCAGGAGAAGTCGGAACGCGTCTTGATGTTGGTCGAGTAGGCACTGCGGCGGAGCGTCAGCGCCATCTCGTCCGTCGCGGCGACGAGCGCGTTCCGGATCACCTCGAACGTGATCGGGTCGATCATCGGACGGTCAGCCTCTCGACCGCGTCGTGGTCGAGCTCGAACCCGAGGCCCGGCGCGTCCGGCACCGCGGCCCGGCCGCCTTCGAGCGGCAGCGGGGTCGTGACGATCTGCTCGGCGAGGAGGTGGTGCATGACCTGGTTCCCAAGCGTCAGGTTGGGCACACAGGCCATCACCTGGAGCGCGGCGAAGGTCGAGATCGCGCTCTCGACGCACGCGTGCCGGTTGACCGGGATCCCGTGCAGGTCGGCCTGCTGGGCGAGCTGGCGCAGCCGCCAGATCCCGCCCGTCTCGTGGCTGCCGATCACGATCGCGTCGGCGGCCTCCGCCGCGAGCACGGCCTGGAGCTCGGTCGCCGTGAAGACGGCCTGGTCGGCGGCGATCTTCGTCTCGACCTCGCGGCGCACCCGCGCGAGCCCGTCCACGTTCTCCGCCGCGACCGGCTGCTCGACCCAGTCGAGGTCGTACGCCTCGAGCCGCCGGATCGACTCGACGGCGGTCGGGACGTCCCAGGCCTCGTTCGGATCGATCCGGAGCAGCGGCTCGGGCCCGATCGCCTCGCGTACCGCCGCCACGATCTCCTCGTCGCCGCGGTCCTCGCGCCCGACCTTGACGTAGACGACGCGGTAGCCCTCGGCCGCGTGGGCGGCTGCGTCGCGGGCGAGCTCGTCGACGGTGTCGCCCTGGGGGAAGGCCATGAAGTCGACCTCGTCCCGGATCCGGCCGCCGAGGAAGGTGGACGCGGGGACGCCGAGCGCCTTCCCGAGCGCGTCCCAGCAGGCGACCTCGATCCCGCTGACGATCTGCTGTGACCAGTGCGAGTAGTAGCGCCAGCGGCCGTGCCGCCAGAGGTCGCGGAGGATCGCCTCCACGTCGCCCGGCGAGCGGCCGACGAAGGAGCGCGCCATCAGGTTGCCGTAGGAGACGACCGCCGCGGTGTCCTCGCAGATCGATTCGCCGTAGCCGGTGACGCCGGCGTCCGTCTCGACCGCAAATAGGACGAGGCTCGCGTGCTCCTGGACGCCGCCGGCCCAGTGGAAGGGGCGCGCGAGGGGGATCGCGAGCGGCGTCGCGGTGACGGCGGTGATCCTCACGCCTGCCTCCGCAGCGCCGCCGTCGCGTCCGGGTCCACAGTGCCGTCGGCCGCCAGCGCGACCGCGTAGAGCTTCCGCGCCGCCTCGCCGCTCACCTTCTCGTTCGCAACGTCGCGCGCGACCGCCTCCGGGTCGCGCGCGAGCGGATCGCCCCAGCCGCCGCCGCCCGCGGTCCGGTGCACGTAGACATCGCCCTCGCCGATCTCGGTCGAGAACATCGGCGGCAGCACCGTCTCGCTCCCGTCCGGCCCGGTGAGGAGGTTGCTCGAGGTCGCGCCGGGCGCCCCGCCCGCGAGCCCGTAGGGCGGGTGCGTGGCGCGGTCGGAGCGGACGATCAGCGACGTGGCGGGCGTGAGGCAGCGCCAGACCCGCTCGATCGCGAGCCCGCCCCGGTAGAGGCCCGCGCCGCCCGAGTCCGGGACGAGTCCGTAGCGCTCGATGAGGATCGGGAACTCCTGCTCGGCGACCTCGACCGGGATGTTCGCGGCGAGGCTCGCGGGGTTCGTCAGCCCGTCGTTCCCGTCGTTCACCGGGGTGGCGCCCCACGTCCCCACGATCATCTCGTAGAAGACGAAGCGGCCTCCCTCCGGACGCTCGGCACCGAAGATCGCGAGCGTGTTTCCGCCCTCTCCCGCGGCCGCGACCCGGTCGGGCAGGAGCTGGGCGAGCGCACCGTTGACGGCGTCGAGGACGCGGAAGCCCGTCACCCCGCGCATCGAGGACGCGCCCGGCATCACCACCTCGGCGACCGTCCCGGGCTTCGTCAAGACGTGGATCGGCCGGAAGGCGCCGGAGGTGTTCGGCACCTCGACCGTCAGCGCAGCGCGGACGGCCTGGTAGACACAGGCCTGGACGAAGGAGCGAGTGCTGTTCAGCGAGCCCCGCACCATCGGCGCCGACTCGGTCAGGTCGGCCGTGACCTCGTCCCCGTGGATCGTCACCGTCGCGGTGATCGGGACGTCAACGATGTCGATCCCGTCCGAGCCGAGGTAGTCGGTGAAGGTCGCCGTGCCGTCGGGCCAGGTCGCGATCTCCTGACGGACGAGCTGCTCGGTGTGGTCGATCAGCGCCTCGCAGAGCTCCGCGAGCTGGGCTGTCCCGTGGCGCTCGGCGAGATTGAGGAGCGCGCGCTCGGCGACGGAGCAGGCCGCGACCTGGGCGCCGAGGTCGCCGAAGGTCATCCGCGGGATCCGGACGTTCGCCTCGACGATCTTGAAGACGTCCTCGACCGGCTCGCCCGCCGCGTAGAGCCGGAGCCAGGGCAGGCGGATCCCCTCCTGGAAGATCTCCGTGTTGTCGCAGGCGCTCGAGCCGGGTAGTCGGCCCCCGACGTCGCCGTGGTGCGCGGTGGTGCACGTGAACCCGACCAGCTCGCCCTCGAAGTGGACGGGCTTGAAGACGAAGAGATCCTGGAGGTGGATCCCGCCGTCGAACGGGTCGTTCATCAGGTAGACGTCGCCGGGCTCGATCCGGCCCCCGTAATGGGCGAGCAGCGAGTCCATGGCGACCGGGATCGAGCCGAGATGGAAGGGGACGGTGACCGCCTGCGCGACCGTGCGGCCCTTCGCGTCGCAGATGCTCGCGGAGAAGTCCATCCCGTCGCGGACGACGGTTGAGTGCGCGGTGCGGAAGATCGTCGTCGCCATCTCGTCCGCCGCGGAGGCGAGCGCGTTCCCGACGATCTGGAGCGTGATCGGGTCGACCCTGGTCGTCGCCTCAGCCATCGAGCCGCTCCAGGATCAGGGTGTCGGTGCCGGCGTCGCGTCGAACGCTCCAGCCGGGCGGGACGACCACGGTCGTGTCGTACTCGTCCACGAGCAACGGCCCCGCCTCGGGCGTCGGCCCGAACCAGGAACGGAGGCGAACGGGGGCGTCGAGCTCCTCGCCGCCGGTGCTGACGCGGCGGCTGGGGACGCTCGGCTCCGTCCGTGTCTCCGCAAGCCGGAAGCCGGTCGTCGCGCTCGACTCCCCCAGCGCGGCGAGCCGGATCGCGCGGATCTCGACCGGCGAGCCGGGCAGGTCGCGGACGCCGTAAAGCCGCTCGTGCGCGCTCTCGAAGCGCTCCCGGAGCGCGGTCAGCGCCGCGCGGTCGACGGGGGCGTCCAGCTCGACCTCGACCTCCCAGCTCTGGCCGCCGTAGCGGAGGTCGGCGCTCCGGGCCCACTCGATCCCGGCGCGCCCGTCGAGTGCCGGCGCCAGCTGCGCCTCCATCTCGGCGAGCAGCGCCTCCACCACCGCGGGGTCGGCCGAGTCGAGATCGAGGTGACACGTCCGCACCTCGTGGAACTCCGGCCGGGCGAAGAGCAGGCCCACCGCGCTGAAGAGCCCCGCGACGGCGGGGACGAGGATCGCGCGGACGCCGAGATCCTCGGCCAGCCCGGCCGCGTGGATCGGGCCCGAGCCGCCGTAGGCGATGAGGGCGAAATCGCGCGGGTCACGACCTTTTTCCGACGAGACGGAGCGGAGCGCCCGCACCATCCGCGCGTTCGCGATCCGGTGGATCCCGCTCGCCGCCTCGAGCGCGCTCAGGCCGAGCGGCTCCGCGACGCGGAGGATCGCCTCCTCGGCCCGTTCGCGCGAGATCTCGATCTGGCCGTCCGCGACCGCGCCCGCCGGCATCAGCCCGAGCAGAACGTTGGCGTCGGTCACGGTCGGCTCGACGCCGCCGAGCCCGTAACAGGCGGGGCCGGGGTCGGCCCCGGCGCTGCGCGGCCCCACCTGGAGACCGCCCGCCGGGTCGATCCAGGCGATGCTGCCGCCGCCCGCGCCGACCTCGGCGATGTCGATCGTCGGGATCCGGAGCAGCTCCCCCGCCCCGCGGATCAACCGGCTCCCGGCGGACATCGAGCCGCCGACCTCGTACTCGCGGCCCCGCGAGATCGCGCCGCCCTCGATCAGCGACGCCTTCGCCGTCGTGCCACCCATGTCGAAGGCGATCAGGTTGTCGAGCCCCAGGCGCTCCGCCATCCCGCGCGCGGCGACAACGCCCGCCGCGGGCCCCGACTCGAGCGCGAAGACCGGCCGCAGCTTCGCGTCGTCGGAGGTCATCACGCCGCCCGAGGACTGCATGATCGAGAGCGGCCCCGTCAGGCCGATCGCGTCGAGCCCCGTTCGGATCCGGTCGATGTACGACGACATCAGCGGCCGCACATACGCGTTCACGACCGTGGTCGCCGAGCGCTCGTACTCCCGCTGCTCGCGGAGGATCGCGCTGGAGAGCGAGATCGTCACCTCGGGCAGCTCTTCCGCCAGGATCGCGCCGCAGCGCTCCTCGTGCGCGGGATGGAGGTACGAGTGGAGGAAGCAGATCGCGACCGACTCGATCTCCGTCTCGCGAAGCCGGGCGGCGAGCGCGCGGCACTCGTCCTCGTCCAGCGCCCGGAGCACGGTTCCCTCCGCGGTAACGCGCTCGTCGACCTCGAAGCGGAGTCGGCGCTCGACGAGCGGCGGCGGCTTGCGCCAGAAGAGGTCGTACATGTGCGGAATCCGCAGCCGGCGCAGCTCGAGCACGTCCCGGAAGCCCTTCGTGGTCACGAGCGCAGTCGGGCTGCCCCGGCGCTCGAGCACGGCGTTCGTCGCGACGGTCGTCCCGTGCACGACCTCGCTGACGGCGTCACCGTTCGCGAGCCCCTGCACCGCCTGGACGACGGCCCGGTCGTAGTGCGGCGGGGTCGAGAGCAACTTCCGAACGGCGACCCGGCCGTCGGCGCCGTGGAGGATCACGTCGGTGAAGGTGCCGCCCACGTCGGCGCCGATCCGCGCGGCGCCTGCTGTTTCAGCTGCCAAGTTCGCCGTGCTCAATATGAAATTTGAAATTTCATGTTGCGGATTGGGCGAGCGTAAACGAGAATGGGGCGGAATGGAAGGCCCGGCGACGACATTTCCCCCGATCGAGCCCCTCGAGGGCCGAGAGTCGATCGAGCAGCGCGTGGCGCGCGAGCTCAGGGCCCTGATCGTCGGCGGGCAGCTCTCGGAAGGGGTCCCGCTCGTCGGCCGTGATCTCGCCGCGCGCTTCGGCGTCTCCCAGACCCCGGTTCGCGCCGCGCTCAGCCAGCTCCAGGGCGAGGGCTTCGTCGGCTTCGGCCCCACGGGCCGCGCGTTCGTCAGCCCACTCACCCGCGAGGACTTCGAGGAGATCTACGCCACCCGCTTCGGGCTCGAGGGGCTCGCCGCGCGCCTCGGGGCCTCCGCGCTCGAAGATCGCCATCTCGACGTGATGGCGGCCGAGCTCGTCGAGCTCAAGTACGCGGCGCGGAAACAGAATGTCGAGACCTACCTCGAGGGGCGCTGGAACTTCTACGGCACCTGCTACGCGGCGAGCGGGCGGGAGCGCCTCGTCGCCGACGTCGAGCGGCTCTACCGCCGCTCGGAGCGGTACAACCGGGTTGTCCTTTCGAGTGCCGAGCGCTTCCAGGAGTCGCTCGGCCGCTACGAGGAGTTCTTCCGCGTCTGCATCGAGCGCGACGGCGCGGCGGCGGAGCGGATCGTCCAGGAGTCCCTCCGCTGGGCGGTCGAGACCGCCTCCTCGGCCCTCCGCTCGGAGAAGGCGTGACGCTCGCGGCTGCAGGTCTCCGCGACGCGCTCGCCACCGTCGTCCGCGTCAGCGACGGCGACTCCGACCGCGACCTGCACGCGGAGGACATGACCTTCCATGCCCCGCGGCGCCCCGATCTCGTCGCCTACCCGGCGACGACCGAGGAGGTCTCGCGCGTGCTCGCGCTCGCGAACGAGCGGCGCGTCCCGGTGACGCCGTTCGGCGCCGGCTCGAGCCTGGAGGGCAACGTGATCCCGCTCGAAGGCGGGATCAGCCTCGACCTGTCCGGGATGGATCGCGTGCTCGAGATCGCCGCCGACGACCTCACCGCGACCGCGCAGGCGGGCGCGACCAGGAGCGCGCTCGAGCGCGCGGCGGGTCAGCACGGCCTCTTCTTCCCGGTCGATCCCGGCGCGGACGCCACCCTCGGCGGGATGGCGGCGACGAACGCGGCCGGGACGACGACGATCCGCTACGGGAAGATGCGCCCGAACGTGCTCGAACTGGAGGCAGTCCTCGCCGACGGCACCGTGATCCGCACCGGCGGCCGGGCGCGCAAGTCCTCGGCCGGCTACGACCTGCACTCGCTCCTGATCGGCTCGGAGGGGACGCTGGCCGTGATTACCGAGCTCCGGCTCCGCCTCTACGCGATCCCCGAGCACGTCGTGGCTCAGCGGCTCGCCTTCCCCAGCATCGAGGCGGCGTGCCAGACCGCGGCGGCGATCGTCGCGGCGGGCTCGGCGGTGACGCGGCTCGAGCTCCTGGACGGGCTGACGATCGCCGCGCTGAATGCCCACTTCGGCACCACGTATCCCGAGGGCCCGTGCCTTCTTGTCGAGGCGGGCGGCACCGAGGCGAGCGTCGAGGCTGACCTCGAGCTCGTCCGCGAACTCGCCGAGGCCGAGGGCGCGACCGAGATCACGGTCGAGCGCGACGCCGACGGGCGAGCGAAGCTCTGGGAGACCCGCCACCAGGCGGCCTACGCCTCCGCGGCGGCCTCGCCCGGCAGCCGCGCCTGGTCGACCGACACCGCCGTCCCCGTCTCCGAGCTCGCGGGCGCGGTCGCCTTCGCGCGCGAGGGGCTGGAGCGGCACGGCCTGACCGCGGCGATCCTCGGCCACGCGGGCGACGGCAACGTCCACGTCGGCCTCCGCGTCCATCCCGAGGACGAGGACGAGATGGCGCGTGCGACCGCCTTCGTGCACGAGCTGGTCGAGGACGCGCTCGCGCGCGGCGGCACCTGCACCGGCGAGCACGGGATCGGCCTCGGCAAGATCTATGCGCTGGAGCTCGAGCACGGCGACCTCGTCCCGCTGATGCGCGGGATCAAGCGCGTCTTCGACCCGAACGGGATCCTCAACCCCGGCAAGGTATTCACCCCCGAACCGTCCACCCGAGAGGAGCACTGAATGGCCCTGAACGGCCTCCCGTTCGACCGTCCGAGCAAGATCGTCTGCGTCGGTCTCAACTACGTCGACCACGCCACCGAGTCGAAGATGGAGGTGCCCGAGCGGCCGCTCCTCTTCGCCAAGTGGCCGAACTGCCTCACCGGCCACGGCGACCCGATCGTGCTCCCGGCGTATGCGAAGGAGGTCGACTACGAGGCCGAGCTCGGGATCGTGATCGGGCGCGCCGCCAGCGGCGTCTCCCAGGACGACGCCCTCGACCACGTCGCCGGCTACACCTGCGCGAACGACGTCAGCGCCCGCGACGTCCAGTTTGCGGACGGCCAGTGGACGCGCGGCAAGTCGTTCGACACCTTCTGCCCCGTCGGCCCCACGGTCGTCCCGGCGTCGGAGATCGGCGACCCGCAGAACCTGCGCGTCCGCTGCCTCGTCAACGGTGAGGCCCTCCAGGACGCGTCGACCGCGGACATGATCTTCCCGATCGCGGAGCTGATCGCCTACATCAGCGACGGGATCCGGCTCGAGCCCGGCGACCTCGTCCTGACGGGGACGCCTCCCGGCGTCGGCTTCGCGCGGACGCCGCCGATCTACCTCGAGGACGGCGACGAGGTCACGGTCGAGATCGAGGGCGTCGGCACGCTCACGAATCCAGTGCGCCGGGCGTGAGTGTCGCGCCCGCCTCGATCGCCAGGGAGCTCCGCGCCCGCTTCGGCGACGACGTCGTCCTTGACGGCGTCCCCCAGACCTATCTCCAGGACGCGACGGAGGCGCGCGGGCTCAAGGGCCACGCCGAGGCCGTCGCCCGGCCGCGGACCGCGGAGGAGGTCGCCGAGGTCGTCGCCTGGTGCTACGCCCACGAGGTCCCGATCACGACCCGCGGTGGCGGCACCGGCTTCGCGGGCGGCGCAGTCCCGCTCGGCGGCGTCGTGCTCGCGCTGGAGCGGCTGACGAAGGTGCGCTCGCTCGACCCGCTCCTCTGGCGGATGGAGGCCGAGGCCGGAGTGACGACGCTCGACGTCCGCCGGCTCGCCCGCGAGAACGGCCTGCTCTTCCCGCCCGACCCCGGAGCAGCCGAGCAATCGCAGATCGGCGGCAACGTGGCCACGAACGCGGGGGGCCCCCACGCGTTCAAGTACGGCGTCACCGGCGACTGGGTCACCGGGGTCGAGGCGGTCGTCGCGCCGGGCGAGCTGATCTCGGTCGGCGGCGCGATCCGCAAGGACGTGGCGGGCTACGACCTCAAGAGCCTGCTCGTCGGTTCCGAGGGGACGCTCGGCGTGATCACGTCCGTCTGGCTCACTCTCACCCCCGCTCCCGAGGCGGTCGCCCCCGTCGTCTCCCTCCACCGCGACACCGCCTCCGGCTACGAGGCGCTCGCCGGCGTGATCGGCAGCGGCCTCCCCGTCGCGGCGCTCGAGTACCTGGACGCCGAGACCGTGCGCCGCTCGGCCGACGCGTTCCCCGTCCCGCTCGGCGAAGGCGGCTTCATGGTGCTGATCGACGTCGACGGCTCGCCCGACGAGGTCGCCAGCCTGCGCGAGTCGGTGCTCGAGGTCGTCTCCGAGGACGCGCTGACGACGTGGCTGCCGGAGAGCTCCCAGGAGATTGCCGCGCTCTGGCGCTGGCGCGACGGCGTCTCGCTTGCGGTTCAGGCCGAGCGCGGCGGCAAGGTCAGCGAGGACATCGTCGTCCCCTTCGACCGGCTCGCCGAGGCCATCGAGGAGACGCTCGAGATCGGCGCTCGCCACGACCTCGGCGCGTGCAGCTGGGGCCACGCCGGCGACGGCAACCTCCACTCCACTTTCCTGGTCGACCCCGCGAACGAGGCGGAGCTCCACCGGGCCGAGGCGGCCGCGGAGGAACTCTTCGACCTCGCGGTCCGGCTCGGCGGCAGCATCTCCGGCGAGCACGGCCTCGGGCTCGTCAAGGTCGGCGGCCTGGAGCGGCAGTGGGCGCCGGCCGCGCTGGCGCTGCACGACTCGGTCAAATCGGCCTTCGACCCGAAGGGCCTCCTGAACCCGGGCAAGAAGCGCTGAGTGCACCTGCTCTTCCTCGACGAGAGCGGCCGGATCGGCGAGGACGGGCTCTTCGCGCTCGGCGGCGTCGCGGTCCGCGAGGGCGACTGGCACCGGCTCCGTGAGTGCTGGCTGAAGCCGCTCGAGGAGCACGGCTGGCCGCTCGACAAGGAGGTGAAGTGGCACACGATCAGGAAGGGCACCGTGCCGCCCGCGCTCGCCGACGACGTGGTCGCCGCGCTCGCAGAGGCGCCGGTGACCGCGTACGTGACCCTGCTCGACCTCGAGGCCGGCGCGGCGCTGCCGCAGTTCTTCGGGACGCCGGAGCAGACCTACGGGACTGCGCTCACGTTCGTCGCCGAGCGCTTCCAGCACCGGCTCGCGGCCGAAGACGAGCTCGGGATGGTTTTCGGAGACAGCCGCCACCACGAGGAGGACATGAGCCTGCGAGCCTTCTACAACGGCCTCACCGCCGAGGGGACGCCGTTCATGCAGCTCGACCGGATCGTCGAGGGGCTCTTCCTCGGCCCCTCACACCTCTCGATCGGGCTCCAGTGCGCCGACCTGATCGTCTCGATCACAGCGGCCGCCGAGAAGGGGAACTCGACGGCCCGCGGGTACCTGAAGAAGCTGCTGCCCCGGTTCGCGCGTCACCCGGCAACAGGCGAGCTGGACGGGGTCGGGATCAAGCGCTTCCCCGAGGTGCCGCGCGAGCGGACGCCACACAAGCTCTTCTAGTCGATCAGCTCGGCGCCCGGGACGGCTGCGGCGAGGCGGCGGTCGGCGGTGACTAGTGGGGCGCCGAGCGAGCGCGCGAGCGCCACATACGACGCGTCGTACGCCGAGAGACCGTCCTCGAGCGCGATCACGAGCGATGCCGGCGCGAGTGCCGACTGGCGATGCGCGGTGAGTGGGAGCGCGAGCAACTCGGCGAGGATCTCGCGGGCCTCACCGGCACCAAGGATGCGGGCGCGCACGGACTGCGTGAGCGCGCTGGCGATCTCGGCGTACGCCAGATCAGGGACGTGGCCGCGAAGCCGGTCGTGCTCGATTGCGTCAATCCAGATTCGCGCCTCGGGTTGAAGCTCGACGCTTGCGCGAATCAGGACGGAGGCATCGACGACTGCTTCAGCGGCTGTCACGGTCCTGACGGATGAAATCCTCGGGCCTCGGCGCGTCGGGCGGCAGGTTGACGCGGGCCGCGATTTCCGCAAGCCGCCGCGTGATCTCGCCCGGCTGTCGCTCTGCGCGCGCCCCTTCTGCAAGCACCCGGAGGAGCTCGGCGTTCAAGGAGCGTCCGTTCTTCTGCGCTCGAACCCGCAGCGCCTCGAGGATGTCCTCGGGCACGTCGCGAATATGCACCGCCGGCATGCTCACGATGATATCACTTTGATACCACCTCCGTTCCCCGCATATCGGCGACCATCTGGTGTGCGAGCCGCCAGACGATCGCCCGCACGATCGCCGCGTCGGGCCCCGAGATCTCGATGTCCCGAATCGCCTCGCCGGCGACCGGGTCGCCACGCCGCTTCGCGTCCTCGAGCGCGACCATCGTCGTCAGCTCGAGCCCGTCCTCCCAAAGGTCGCGCGAGAACGAGCGCAGCTGCCGTCGGGCCTCCCGCTCGTCACCGCGGTCGAGCGGGAACGCGATGAAGGTCAGACAGGGGAGGCAGACGCCCGAGCTGAAGAGCTCGATCCCGAGCGTCTCGGCAAAGGCGGCTGCGCGAAGGTCGGAGAGCACCTCTCAAGGGAAGCAGCGGAGCTGTCACAGATGTGCGTCGGAAGTGTCTCGACTCTGGAGAAACTCAGCCCGACGCTCGCTCGGCGACGCCCGATGCCTCCACGAGCCGCCGGCTCCGCGCCTGATGCATGCGGCAATAGACGTTGCCGTCGTAGCGATGCGGGTTGTCCAGGCACCAGTTGGTCACGCCGAGCGTGACCTTGACCCCGCAGTGGGCGCATCGGGTGACGTCCACCTCGGGCTCGCCCCCCTCGAGCCATTGCGCCAGCACCCGCCTGTCCCAGAGCTCGATTTCCCATGCGGCCGCACACTCAACCGCCTGCTCGCTGAAGAAGCTGTTCGTCACGACGAGCCCTCGGCTGCAGTCGTACCGCTTCATCCCGTCGATCAGCTGGCGAACCGCATCGATTCCGACGCACGAGGACTTGCGCTTCGCCTGCACAGCGACCCGCTGTCCGCCTTGGACGAAGACGATGTCCGCGCCCTTGTCGAAGCCTCCGATGCGCTCGACGTCCTCGTGGCCGAGAAGCTCGAACAGCTCGACGAGTGCGACCTCAAATTCAAGCCCCTCCATGAGGTCGACCTGTGCGAATCGGGGATCGGGCGCAAGCATGCGGGAGACAGTGCTAGTGCGTCAGCTCTTAACTCGTCCGGATGACAGGGGCGGGATCGGTTTGCAGGCTTTCGAGCGTCTTCGAAAGCTCCTTCCAGCGATCGTAGAACTCCTGGAGTCTTGTCGTCTGCGCGAGCTCCCAGTAGATCCTGGCCGCGGCCTTGAGCAGATAAGGCGTGACGCCTCGTGCGAGCGTTTGGTCGCAGATTGCGCGAGCCTTGTTCAGGTCGCCGAGATCGCAGTGGATCGCCGCCGCGGTAGTGAAAGCCGCCGTCTGCACCTCCCAGCTCGGGTCGAGCGCAATTGCCGCGTCGAGGACATCGAGACCGGCCTGGTAAGCCTCGTCGGATCTCAGCCGCGCCGCGAGCGCTACGAGCGCCCATCCCCGGTCATCGCGTTCGATCGCCATGGCGGCATCGATCGCGCAATCAAGCGTCGTTGTGCGCGCGGCTCCTTTCCGCCTCCGTTGCACCTCAGCCAGCAGGATCCCGGGGAGGAAATCATTGTCGTTTGTCATGCCGCATCTATCGGCCGGCTCCGTTGTCTGCTTTAGCACCATCCGCCACCTCCACGAACCGGCACAGCGCGTTCGCCAGCCGCATCTGCTCGATCGACTTCGCATTCACCTCGAGGAGCCGCGGCGAGCAGACGAGATACGCGAGGCAGCGCGCCCGCGAGATCGCCACGTTCAGCCGGTTCCGCGAGAGCAGGAACTCGAGCCCGTGCGGGACGTCCTCCCCACTCGAGCTCGCCATCGAGTAGAGGACGACGTCCGCCTCCTGGCCCTGGAACTTGTCCACCGTCCCGACCCGCAGCCCCGGAAGCGCCGCGCGGAGCAGGTTCACCTGCGCGTTGAAGGGCGAGACCACGATCACGTCCTCGATCCCGACCGCCCGCAGCCGCTCGACCTCCGCCCGCACCGCCTCCACCTCGGCCACCGACTCCTGCCGGCAGCCCTCGTGCTCGACCGCGAGCCAGCGCAGCCCCGTCCCGAGCGGCGTCGTCCGTCCCGCCGCGACCTCTGCCGGCTCCAGCCGTCCCTCGTAGAACTCCTCCGAGATGTAGCCGCAGACGTCGGGATGGAGCCGAAACGTCCGCTCGAGGAAGAGCCCTCGGTCGGGCGGCACGGTCGCGTGCTCGCCGAGCAGGTGCTTCAGCACCGACGCCTCGCTCCCGCCCGGGTGCGTCCCCTGCAGCACCTGGTCGAGCTGGAGCGGGTCGCCGACGAGGACGAGGTTCTGCGCCGCCGTCCCCATC
>JBBQHQ010000045.1:0-17005 GCA_038324115.1 Gaiellales bacterium | reverse complement strand
GATCTGCGCGTGGATCCCGCGCGGGACGAAGCGCTTCGGGTCCTTCTCCAGCTCCTCCAGGCACTGCTTGACGAGCCGCACCTGATCCTGCGAGTCGTAGATCGTGAAGTTGGAGCGGTAGCCGAGCCGCTCGGCCTCGCTGCGCAGCATCCGGCCGCAGGCGGCGTGGAAGGTGAGGATCCAGATCGCGCGGGCGGTCGGGCCGAGCATCGCGGTCAGGCGCTCTCGCATCTCACCCGCCGCCTTGTTCGTGAAGGTGATCGCGAGGATCTCGTTCGGCTTGACGCCGACGGCGGTGATCAGGTGGGCGACGCGATGCGTGAGGACGCGGGTCTTCCCCGAGCCGGCCCCGGCGATCACGAGCAGCGGTCCCTCGGTGTGGAGCACCGCCTCGCGCTGGGCGGGGTTCAGACCCGCGAGATACCGCTCGGGCGAGGCGACGGAGGACACCCGTCGATGCTAGCGCGCACCCCACTCGGAGGAGGGGAGCCCGCCTGCCGGTCGTCCGCTCCCGCCGAGCGCAAGGCTCCTGACGCACCTGGACGCGCCGTTCTATCCTCCGAGCCGTGATCAGAGATGGCTCACCAGACGATTTCGCGGCCGCGACGGAGCTCATGAGACGCGTCTGGCCGGCGTGGGTCGGCTCCGAGCGCGGACTCCAGCATCTGCACGAAGCCACACCTCCGGAGGCGCGTCGGCGCTACTGGGCGACAGAACAGGACGGGCTCCTCACCGGCTGGTCGATTGCGGCACTCGAGCACCAGAGCGCAGCACGCCCAGGCTGGCTCTCGATCGCAGTCGCGCCGGAGCGTCGCGGAGGCGGGATCGGCGCAGCGCTGTTCGCTGCCGCCGAAGAGCACCTCCGGATGCTGGGGACGACCGTCACGCTCGCAGACTCGACCGATGAGGATCCCGCGCGCCGCTTCGCGCACGCCCGCGGATTCCGGCACACGCGCACGATTCGCATCTCAGCGGTCGACCCGCGAACCGTCGAGGCGCCCCACCCCATCGACGGCATCGAGCTGGCACGACTCTGCGATCTCGATCCGGCCGCGGTTCATCTGATCGACGCCGAGGCGATGCTCGACATCCCTGGCGACGCTCCGATGGACGACGTCGGGCTGGAGCAATGGCTCGACGACTACTGGCGCCATCCGGACATGGATCTCGCATCCAGCACCGCCGTCCTCGTGGGAGGGGCTCCCGTCTCCTTCTCGATGCTGCGGGTCGCGCCGGACGGGCAGGCGGTCACCGACATGACCGGCACGCTGCGCGCCCACCGCGGCCTGGGGTACGCGTTCCTCGCGAAGCAGGCCACGCTTGCGCAGGCTGCGGCTCGCGGAGTGCCGCTTGTGATCACGGACAACCACGAGTCGAATGCCGCGATGCTCCGGGTCAACGAGAAGCTCGGCTACGAGCCCGCCGGGGCGCTCCTCAGCTGGGCGCGACCCTGACCGGGAAGGGCTTGCGCGCGAGGGCGGGCAGCACCTGCGAGGTGACCCAGAGCGGCGTCGTCGCGTAGCGGGCCGAGTAGCGGTAGCTCCCGTCCGGGCGGCGGAGCCGGGCGAGATAGCGGAAGGCGGCCTGGCCGGGCGCGCGACCTGCCGCGAGCAGCGCCTGGATCGCCCACGCCGTCGACTGGGCGTCGCTGCCTCTCCGGTCCGCGAGCTCGAAGCCGCCGTCCGCGTTCTGGTGGCGGCGGAGGAAGGCGACCGCCCGGTCGATCGGCTTGCCCGTGACGCCACACGCCCGGAGCGCCTGGATCGCGGCGGCGGTGTCGTTCGTGTCCGGCAGGCCGCCGGCGAGCCACGACCAGCCTCCCGTGCGATGTTGTGCGCCCCGCAGCGCCCGGACGAGCGCCGGCGGGGCAGGCTCGCCCGCCTGACGGAGCGCGAGGATCGCCCAGATCGTCGCGTTCAGGGCCTTCGTCGGCCTCGTCGACCGAAGCCGCGCGAGCAGCGCGTCGGGACGGTCGCCCGCGGCGAGCCTCGCCATCGCGACGAGCGCGACAGCGGTCGTCTCGGTCGGCTCGGCATCGGCAAGCGCCGCGGAAGCGCGGGCCAGGACCGCCTTGTCCGCCCCGGCCGCGGCGAGCCCGAGCGTCGCCCACGCCGTCAGCTGCGCGTCCCCGAAGCCGCCGTCCGGGCGCTGCTGCGACTGGACGTACGAGACGGGCGTTGCGGCGACCGCGGTGACGAGCGTCGCGGCAAGGAGCTTCAGGCCCATACGACCTCCGTCCGCGAGCGCCGGTCGAAGCGCTCCAGCACACGGCGCAGCTCGGGCCCGGCGACGAGCGCGAGGACGAGGTTGCCCGACGCGTGCGCGACGTTGAACGGGACACCGGCGGCGAGCCGGGCAAGCAGCGCCGCCTCGGTGTGCGGGTAGAAGCCGTACCAGAGCCAGACGTCCATGACCGCGCCGAAGGCGAACCCGAGCGCGACGGTCGCAGCGGCGAAGGCGAGGCGGCCGCGCAGCAGGGGCTTCGCGAGCCCGGCCGCGAGACCGCACCCTCCCCACGCCAGCATCTGCCAGGGCGTGTGCGGCCCCTGGCCGAGGAAGAAGTTGGACGCCAGCGCCGCAATCGCGCCGACCGCGAAGCCCTTGCGCGGGCCGAGCGCGACGCCCGACCCCGCGACCAGCACCGTCACCGGCTGGACGCCCGGGACCGGCGCGAAGAGCACCCGCCCTGCTGCGGCGAGGCCCGCGAGCGTCGCGACGAGCGTCAGGTCGCGCGCCGACACGGTCCCGCCCTCGAGCCACGCGAACCCGGCCGCGACGACCGCGAAGGCGGCGAGCAGCACGGCGAGCGCGCCCCGCGCCGGGTCGAGCGCCGCCCAGGCCGCGAGCGAGAGCGCAACCCCGGCGCAGATCGAGACGGCTCTAGACGGCAACCGGCACCCCCAGAGGCGCTTGTGTTGATTCAACACAAAGTCCGATTCGCCGGTCGGCCGGGAGGTCGCGGTCGTGGGTGACGAGCAGGACGGCCCGCCCCGCGTCGGCGTACGCGCGCAGCCAGGCGGCGAGCTCGGCCTTCCGGTCCGGGTCGAGCCCGCGCGTCGGCTCGTCGAGCACCAGCAGGTCGGGCTCGGCAACGGCGACCGCGGCGACGCCGAGCCGCTCGCGCTCGCCGCTGGAGAGGTCGCGAGGATGCCTATTGGCCGCGTGCCCGAGACCGAAGGCTTCCAGAGCCGCCTGGCTCCGCCGTTCGTGGCCACCCACGGCGAGGGCGACTTCGGCGAGTGCGGTCTCTCGGACGACGTAGCGGCCGGGATCCTGGGAGAGGTAGCCCGCGCGGCCGACCCTCTCGATCGTCCCCGCCTGCGGCGCGAGCAGCCCGGCCGAGATCCGCGCGAGTGTGGTCTTCCCGGAGCCATTCGGCCCTTCGAGCGCGACGATCTCCCCCCGGCGCAGCTCGAGCTCGACCCCGTCCAGAAGCGGCACGGCCGGGAGGTACCGGTGGGAGACGCCGCGGAGCCGCAACACCGTCGCCCCGGGACGTGTCGAAGTTTGTGTTGAATCAACACTTGCGTCCGTCCACCGGGGCCGGTGCGCCGCCAGCCAGCCGCGCGCCTCCGCGGTCGGCGCATCGAGAAGCACGCGGCCGTGCTCGACGAAGAGGACGCGGGTCGCCAGCTCGAGGACGCGGCCGGCGCGCTGCTCCGAGAGGACGACGGTGGCGCCGAGCCGGGCGACCGCGGCGAGGAAGAGCGTGGCCGCGTCCGGATCGAGCTGCGAGGTCGGCTCGTCGAGGAGCAGCAGCTGCGGCTCCAGCGCGAGTGCGGAGGCGAGGCAGACGCGCTGCAGCTCGCCGCCGGAGAGCTCGACGGTCTTCCGGCCCCAGAGGTGGAGGGCGTCCACGTCGGCGAGCGCACGCTCGACCCGGGGCCAGATCTCGGCCGGCGGGGTGCCGAGGTTCTCGAGCCCGAACGCGACCTCGTTCGCGACGATCGTCATCACGACCTGGTCCTCGGGGTCCTGGAAGACGCTCGCCACCGTCCCGGCGAGGCTCGCGGGGCGCGAAGTCCTGGTATCGAGCCCGGCCACGACCGCTCGCCCGGCGAAGCGGCCGCCGTGGAAGTGGGGAACGAGCCCAGAGAAGGCGCGCAAGAGCGTCGACTTGCCGGAACCAGAGGGGCCGAGCAGCGCCACGATCTCGCCCGGTTCGAGGGCGAGCGAGACAGGGCCGAGCGTCCGCTCTGCGCCCGGGTAGGCGAACTCGACCTCGTGGAGCTCGGCTAGAGCCACAGCGCCGCTCCCAGGACGATCACGGGCACGGCGGCGAGCGCCAGCCGATCGGCGCGGGCCCACGGCGGCCTGGGCGCACGCGTCGGGAGCCCGGCACCGAAGCCGCGCGCCTCCATCGCCTCGGCGAGGCTCGACGCGCGCTCCAGCGAACCGGCGACGAGCGGCGAGAGCAGGGTTGCGTAGCCTCGCGCGCCGTGCAGCTCCACCCCACGCCCGCGCACCGCCTCCGCGAGCCCGGCGGCATCGCGCTCGAGCGACGGGACAAGCCGGGTCGCGAGCGCGACCGCGAGCGCCGAGCGCCGAGCGAAGCCGGCGGCGGCGACGAGCCGGTCGTGGTCGAGCAGCAGCGCGTAAGCGCTGAATGCAAGTGCGAGCGCGGTCAGGCGGAGCGCGTTCAGCGCCGCCTCGGCCAGCTCCGTCGTCGTCACGTCGAGCGGCCCGACGACCGGGATCGTCGGCCCCTGCCACAGCACCGTCCCGTCCGGGCTCGACCAGAGGAACGGCGAGAGCACGAGGACGCCGATTCCCGTGGAGATGGCGCCGTAGAGGTAGACCGAGCGGCGCTGGGCGGGTGCGCGCAGGCAGACGACGAGGAGGACGAGGGCGATCGCCGCCACGCCCCAGATCCGGTCAGCGAGGAGCGCCGCCACCCCGGCGGCGGCGAGCAGGGCGGCTGCGGGGCCGGGGCTCATCCCCCGCTCCCGGCGGCATAGCGGCGCCGCAGCTCGGGATCGCCGGAGATCGTGAGCCGGATCGGATCGCCGGCCCGCTCGCCGAGCAGTTCGGCCCGGGCGGCCGGCGCACCTGTCCGGACGACGAGCACGTTGGCGCCCTCGGGTACCGGCTCGCCGAGCGGCTGCGGCGCCGCGACCCCGATTTCGCCGGCGAGCTCGTCGGCGCGCCCGTGCGCGCCGGGCGCGTACCGCACCGCCGCGTCGCGGCGTTCGCCGGCGTAGCCGTGCAGGAACGGCTCGGGGAAGGCGCCGACGACGACGCGGGCCTCGCCCTCCCGCTGCCACGCCCGATAGTCCCACCAGGCGACGTCCCCGGGCCGCAGCGTGTACTCGGCCGCGCTCCGATCTCCCTCGTAGCCGTTCACGAACCAGAACCAGTCCCGCTGCCGGTCGAGGCTGCCCTCGAGGCCGTCCAGCTTCTGGAGGTAGCGGCCGCCGTACCGGGTCTCGATCTCGACCTCGGCCGCGAGCGCCCGCATCAGCGACTGGCCGGCACGCACCTGCGCGTCGACGAGCACGGTCGCGCCGCGATCCTTCGTCACCCACAGCGTCGCCGTCCCCTCCTCCGCGCCGGAGCTGCCACCACAGCCGGCGAGGAGGAAGGAGACGGAAAGAAGCGCGGCGAGGCGCCTGGGGCTCACGCCACCGCGTTCGAGCGCACCGCTCCGGGAGCGATCGCGCGGACGACGCCGGTGTGCTTCCCGATGCACGCGCGGCCCTCGCGCGTCTTGAACGACCTGCTGTCCGCGCGGAGGACTGCCCCGGAGGCGCGCACTTTCTTGCCGGTGTCGTCGACCGACTGGACGACGTAGCAGTTGCCCGGCAGGCGCTGGAGCTCGAGCGTCGGCGGCCCACCGGTCGCGCCGAAGGTGGCGTAGTACCAGAGCACGACGTCGCCGTCCTTCAGCTCGACCTTGTCCGCTCCGACGGGCGGCGAAGCGCCGTTCACCTTGAAGACCCAGCCCGCCGAGCCGGCTGCCGGGTACTTGCCGATCTGGCTGACGTAGTCGCCGAACGACGCCGACGAGACGAGGTAGTAGAACTCGCCGATCACGCTGGCCTCGTCGAGTGCCCGCAACGCATTGTCGGCCTGCACCTTGACCTGCGCCGGCCCGAAGATCGTGGTGGTCCTGCCTTCGACCCGGATCTTGACGTTCGCTGCGAGCGCGGCCGACGTGAGGACGCCTGCGAAGAGCAGGGTCACCAACAAAACGAGCGGTCTGCGAAGCATCGAATCCTCCTTCCGCGAGGGGTTCGCTTATGGGGGGAGCGCGGCAGGTCTTCTGACTCGGGGACCTTCCTCCGCGGCCTTCCCAGCCTCTCGGCCAGTGGCACTTCCACGGGGGCATCTCCCCTTACAGCGGCGGGACCGTCCCGGACTTGCACCGGGTTCCCTCACCGAGCTCCTTCTGAGCGGCCGAGCCTATCATCGGCCCGTGCACCCCGCCGCCCGGCTCTGGCTGCCCGTCCTCGCCTGGGCGGCGGTGATCTTCGCGTTCTCCGCGGTGCCGAGCCTCGGGACGGGGCTGGGAGCGTGGGACGTCGTGCTGCGCAAGCTCGCGCACGTCGCGGAGTACGCGCTCCTCGGCGCGCTGCTCGCCCGCGCGCTCCGCGGGCGACCGCTGCCGGCCTTCGCGCTCGGCGTCGCCTATGCGGGCTCGGACGAGCTGCACCAGCACTTCGTCGCCGGCCGCCACGCGGCGCCGCTCGACGTCCTGATCGACGCGGTGGGAGTCGCGCTCGGGGTCGCCGCCTGGCTGCGTGCCGTCAGGCGCAGTGGTTAGATTCCTCGCATGGATGCAAAGGAGATGCCCGATCGCCAGTTCGAGGCAGTGCTCCAGCGGCTCGACCTGATCGCGGAGGAGGTGCGGCGGCTGAACCGCCACGCCGAGCAGGCCGAGGGGTTCGCCCTCGTGGCCCGCGAGCTCCGCAACCTGAACGAGTCGCTGAACGGCCTCGCCTACGCCGCACTCGGGCAAAGCCCGATGGGCGTGCACCGCCGCACCGGCTAGCCCGGGCTAGTCGTCGTCACCGCCCTCGTCGTCCCCGTGGACGAGACAGAGCTGCCCGCTGAGCGTCTCGGTGAACGTCCCGGTGACGAAGTCCTCGACGCCGGTCAACGTGACCGAGCCCGTCGCGCCCGCGAAGCGGCCCGTCCCGGAGCTCGGCACCCCGACGCCGGTGAACGCGCCGGTCGAGATGTCGAACGTCCCGGTCAGGTCGAGCGTCAGCGTCCCCTTCTTCGTCGTGAAGGTGATGTGCCCGGCGAAGGTGAGCACGGGCGGCGCGCCGCCGGTGATGTCGAAGTGGGCAGCCGTCGTCCCCTTGAGCAGGCCGCTCTTCGTGATCGTCGCGACCGTGTTGCCACCGCCGAGGTCCTGGCCGACGCCGACCCCCTTCACCTTCTTGCAGCTGTGATCGCCGGTGCTCGCGGCGGGTGCGGTCCCGGTTACGAGCAGTGCCCCCAGGAGCGCGCACAGAGCCAGTGCAGTCCTCATCCCGTCCCCTCTTCGTCGCCCGAGCCTCTCGGTCGGGGTACCACGAGCTAACACCTGCGGCGCGCAGGGGTCAAGGTCAGGTCAGGGGGTCAGGCGGTAGATCATGCCGCCGCCCGAGACCGCGTAGAGCTCGCCCGCGGTGTCCTCGCCGAACGAGGTCAGCGTCGCGATCTTGAACTTCTCGCGTCGGTTCCCCGTCACCTTGCCGTTCGCGAGCTTGAAGCTCCAGACGCTGCCGCTGCAGTAGTCGCCATAGATGTAGCGGCCGCGCAGACTCTTGTTCGCGCCGCGTTAGACGTAGCCGCCGGTGATCGAGCAGCCCTGCGAATGGGTGTACTGCGCGATCGGCTGCACGAGCTTGCCGGCCCCAAGTGGCTTCTGCTCGAAGGAGCGCGTCCCCTCGTAGACGTCCCAGCCGTAGTTCTCGAGGCCGGGCGAGCTCTTGGGGGTGAAGTCGACCTCCTCGACGTCGCCCTGGCCGACGTCCCCGATCAGGAGGTCGCCGGTGGCGCGGTCGAAGGAGAAGCGCCACGGGTTACGGAGGCCGAGACCCTCGATCCGCAGCCCCTTCGTGGCCACGTTCAGCGAGAGCAGCTTGCCGAAGAGCGAGCTCATGTTCTGGGCCCGGTTCTCGGGATCGCCGCCGGCCCCACCGTCGCCCATCGAGAAGTAGAGGCGGCCGTTCGTCCCGAACGCGAGCATCCCGGCGTTGTGGTTCCCGTACGGGTCGCGAGAGCTGAAGAGGATGCGGGCGCTCTGTGGGAGTGCCGCCGCCGCGCCGGCGCGGTACTCGACCACCTTCGTGTCCCCGTTCCGCGCCGTGTACTGGACGTAGAAGCGCTTGTTCTTCGGGTACTGCGGGTGGAAGGCGAGCCCGAGCAGCCCCTGCTCCCCGCCCGAGGTGATCAGCGACGAGACGTCGAGGAACGGCGCCCGGCGAAGCGCGCCCTTCTCCCAGACCCGGATCTTCCCGCCCTGCTCGACGACGTAGAGGCGACCGGCCTGGCCGGGGGCGCCGGTGACGAAGACGGGCGCGGAGAGGCCGCGGACGGTGACTCGCGGCCGGAAGCTCGCCGCCTCGGCCTGTGCCGTCGTCTGCGTGGTCGCGCCGGCCCCACAAGCGGCGACCAGGGCAGAGAGCACGACGATGGCTGCGACCGGCCTCATCGCCGACCACGATAGCGGGGAGTAACCTCCGCACCTGTGAAGATCTTCGTCGTAGGAGCCGGCGAGGTCGGGGCGACGATCGTCCAGGCCCTGCACGAGCAGCACGAGCTGACCGTGATCGACCTCGACGAGGGACGACTGAGCTCGCTCGCGAACCGCTACGACGTTGCGACGATCACCGGGAACGGTGCCAGCCGCACCGTCCTCGGGGGCGCCGGCGTGGTCGGGACCGACCTCCTGATCGCCTGCACGTCGCGCGACGAGACCAACATCGTCGCCGCAATGATCACGAAGGGCTCCGCGCCGCGGACGACGACGCTCGTCCGGACGACGAACCCCGAGTACCTCGAGGTCTGGCGCGAGGGCCAGCTCGACGTCGACTTCATCGTCTCCTCGGAGGTCGAGACCGCCCACGCGATCGCGCGCGCGATCGCCGTCCCCTCGGCCCGCCAGACCGATCTCTTCGCCGAGGGGCAGGTGCAGCTCGTCGAGTTCGACGTCGGCGAGCGCGCCGATCCGTCGCTCGTCGGCCCCCCGCTCCGCGACGCGGCGATCCCGGCCGACTCCCGGGTCGCGAGCATCATCCGCGACGGCGACATGCGCCTCCCCGGCGGCGGCGACACGATCCGCCCCGGCGACCGGATCGTCGTGATCGGCTCGCCGCAGGCCGCGCAGGCCTGGGCGCAGGCGATCTCGCCGGGTGCCGAGAAGATCCGCGACGTCGTCGTCTTCGGAGCCGGCGCCACGGGCACCGCGATCGCGCGGCTCCTGCTCGAGCAGGGCGTCGGGGTGCGCCTGGTCGAGGCCGACCGCACCCGGGCACGAGTCGTCGCCGACGAGTTCCAGCACGCCCGCGTCTACCACTCGACCGGGATGGATCCCGACTTCCTCGAGCGAGAGCGGATCGCCGAAGCCCAGGTGCTCGTCTTCGCGATGCGCGACGACCTGAAGAACCTCTGGGCCGCCTCGCTCGCGAAGGTGCACGGGGCCGAGTACACGATCGCGATCGTCCACGACACCGGCTCGACCGAGGTGCTCGAGCACGCCGGCGTCGACGTGACCGTGAACCCGCGCCAGGTCACGGCCGAGGAGCTCGTCCGCTTCGCTCATGACCCGCGCACGCAGCAGGTCTCGATGCTCGACAACGACCGCTTCGAGGTGCTGGACATCACGACCCGCGCGAACGGCGAGTTCATCGGGATGACCTTCAAGGAGATGCCGATCCGCGGCTCCCTGATCGGGGCGATCGTCCGCGACGGCAAGGCGATCTTCCCCCGCAGCAGCGAGGTCCTCCGGCCGGGCGACCGGGCGATCATCTTCACCGAGTCGCAGCGGGTCGCCGAGGTCGAGCGGACGCTGTGAAGGAGGCCGCCGGCCGCCGCCGGCCCCGCAGGCTCGCGGTCGACTGGATCGCCGCGCTCAACGTCGTCTCGATCCTGACGAAGTACCTGAGCCTGGCCGCGCTCCCGCTGATCCCGGTCGCGCTGGGCTACGGCGAGTCACCCTGGCCGTTCGTGGCGACCACGGTGGGCGGCGGCGGCACCGCCCTGCTCGTGGAGCGCCTCACCCGCGGCGAGCACCGGCTCGGGGTCCGGGAGGGCTTCCTCGTCGTCTCGCTGACGTGGCTCGTGGCTGCGGCCCTCGGGGCGATCCCGTACCTGGTCTCGGGCGAGCAGCAGCTCTCCCGGCCGCTCGACGCCTACTTTGAGGCGATGTCAGGCTTCACGACCACCGGCGCGAGCGTGCTCACCGACGTGGAGGCGCTCAACCACTCGCTCCTCCTCTGGCGCCAGTTCACGCAGTGGCTGGGCGGGATCGGGATCATCGTGCTCGCGCTCGCGGTGCTGCCGCGGCTCCGGGTCGGCGGCCGTCAGCTGCTCGAGTCGGAGCTACCCGGCCCCGACCTCGAGCCCCTGAGCACGCGGATCGTCGAGACCGCGCGCCGACTCTGGGTCCTCTACCTCGCCCTCACCATCGCGCTCGGCGGGATCCTCGTCGTCTTCGGCTTGACCGGGGTCGACCCGGAGATGACGCCGTTCGACGCGCTCGCCCACGCACTCTCGACCATGCCCACCGGCGGCTTCGGCACCCGGGCCAACTCGCTCGCCGACTTCGCCCCCGCCTCGCAGTGGGTGATCGTCGTCTTCATGCTCCTCGCGGGCGCGAACTTCGCGCTCATGTACCAGGCGTTCGCCCGCCGCCGCCCGCTCGTCTTCGCCCGCGACGAGGAGTTCCGGCTCTACGTCGGCCTGCTCGCGCTCGGCTCCTTCGTGCTTGGCTCCGCGCTCTTCAGCGAGGGGATCACGCACGGCGAGCAGGGCGTCCGCGAGGCCGTCTTCCAGGCGGTCTCGACGATGACGACGACGGGGTTCGCGGTGGTCGACTTCTCCGCCTGGCCGGTGCTCGCCGCGATGACCCTGGTCGGGCTGATGTTCGTCGGCGGCTCGGCCGGCTCGACCTCGGGCTCGGTCAAGATCGTCCGCCACCTCCTCGTCGGGCGGATCCTTCGCCGCGAGATCGACCAGACAGTGCACCCCGAGATCGTGACGCCGGTTCGCCTGAACCGGCGGGTCGTGGACGAGCGGACGCTGCGGGCGATCTCGAGCTTCGTCCTCCTCTACGTCGGGATCTTCGTCGTCGGCGCGGCGCTAATCGCCCTCGACGCCGCGCGGACGGGGCTGGGACTCGACACGCTCGGGGCGATCTCGGCGGCGGCGACGACGCTCGGCAACGTCGGGCCGGCCTTCGGCTTCGCCGGCCCCTACGGCTCGTTCGAGCGCTTCAGCGACTTCTCGACGGCGGTGATGATCGGCCTGATGTGGCTGGGCCGGCTCGAGGTGATCCCGATCATCGTCCTCTTCTCGCGCCACTACTGGCGCAACCGCTGACCTGGGCTCTAGTTGCGGAGGAGGACCTTGCGCAGCTCGTCCTCCTTGCCGGGCTCGAGCACGGCCAGCACCTGGTCGCCCGGCCGGAGCACGGTGGCGTCCTCGGTCAGCTCGGAGCGCCCGTTTCGCATCACCGAGATCAGCCGGCAGCCCTCAGGGAGGCGGAGACCCGCGACGCGCTTCCCGGCCGCCGGCGACTCCCGGTCGATCTGGAGCTCGACGATCTCGAGGTTCTCCTGCCGCATCTCGAGCAGGTGCACCATCCCGTGCTGGGGCACCTCGTGCTCCACGAGGCCGAGGATGTTCGAGGTCGCGCACACCGTCTGGGCAACGCCGAGCAGGTCGAAGTGCTCCTGGTTTCGCGGGTCGTTGACGCGGGCGACCACCTTCGGCACCTTGTAGCCCTCGCGGGCGAGCTGGCAGATGATCAGGTTGTCCTCGTCGTCGCCCGTCGCCGCGAGGACGAGCTGGGGCGGCCGCTGGATCCCGGCGAGCTCGAGCACGTGCAGCTCGGTCGCGTCGCCGAGGACGACCTGGTGGTCGAACTCCTCCTGGAGCCGCTCGAACTTGGACGGCCGCTGCTCGATCAGGGTCACCTCGTGGCCCATCCGCAGCAGCGAGCGGGCCACGTTCGCGCCGACCTTGCCGCCGCCGGCGACGATCGTGTACATCAGCCGATCGCCTTCTGGACGCGGCGGACGCGCGACGCGAGCTCGGAGATCGCGGTCTGCGTCGGGCTCACCGTCTGGAGCCCGCGCTCCGCGAAGAAGTCGGCCCGGGCCGGGTCGAGGACGCGGACGACGACGTTCCCGATCCCGTACCGCTTCTCGGCGACCTGCCCGATCACGAGGTTGGTGTTGTCGCCGCTCGTGGCGACGACGACGGCGTCGGCGTCGGGGAGTCCCGCACGCGTCAGGATCTCGGTGTCCATCCCGTGCCCGACGATGAAGCCGCCGGTCCAGTCGGGCCCGAGCCGCGCAAGCGCCTCCTCCCTCTCGTCCACGGCGGTCACGTCCCAGCCCTCGTCCCGAAACTGCCGGGCCACCGCAGAGCCGACACGCCCACAACCGATCACCACGAGTTTCACGGCTGCAGCGTAGCTCTAGCCCGCATCCTCGAGCACCCCCTGCGGGAACGCGACCGCCAGCACCTCACAGGGTGCGTTGCGGAGGACGTAGTCGACGGTGGGCGAGAAGAAGGCGGACTGGCGCCGCCAGCGCGAGGCCGAACCGAGCACGATCAGGTCGGCCTCGAGCCTGCGGGCCTCATCCACGATCGCCCGGCCGATCGAGCGGGAGCGGACGAGCACCGGCCTGACCTCGACGCCGTTGTCGTCCCCGAGCAGCTGCGCCTCCGCGAGCGAGGCCGCCGCGCGCTCCTCGGCGTCGATCAGCTCGGCGTCGAGCTCGAACTCGAGGGGGACGCGGATCACGTAGACGGCGTCGACGCTCGCCCCCCGCTCTTTGGCGAGCGCGATCGCCGTTGCGACCATCTCCTCGCCGATCGGGCCGAGCTTCATTGGCACGAGCACCCGGCGGAAGCTCGCCCCGCGCGGCAGCTCCCCGACGGGGTCGACGTCCTGGAACAGGCCGAAGTGGCGCGCGCGGCGGACGAGCAGGTAGACGACGAGGCCGAGCGCGAGCCAGGCCGGGCCGGCGTAGCGCGCACCTGGATGGGTCACCATCGCCGTCACGAAGACAGCGCTCGTCAGAATCGAGCCGACGATCGCCGGCAACGGCACCTCCGTCGCTCCGAGCCGGATGTTCAGCGGCGCCCGGTAGGGCCGCGCGAGGCCGGGCTCCTTGTAGCGGAGGCGGATCACGGCGAGCTGCGCCGCGGTGAAGGCGATCAGGACGCCGAACGAGTAGAGGCTGGCGAGAAACGCGACGTCGTCTCCCATCAGTGCCGTCCCGAGCACGAGCGCGATCGAGATCCCCGTCGCCGCGAGGATCGCTTGCGGCGAGACGAGCGTACGCCGGTTCAGCCGGCCGAACACGCGCGGCAGCTGGCCGTGCTCGCCGAGCGAGTGCGCAAGCCGCGTGAAGCCGGAGATGGAAGTGGTGGCGGCGGCGAGGAGGACGAGCGCGCCGGTGAGGCCGACGTAGATCCGGAGGCCGTCCGCGACGCGGTCGGGCAGCGGCCCGCGGAGCGCGTCGACGATCCCGGCGAGCGGCGCTCGCACCCACTCGTCGCCCAGGGCTGTCCGGCCGGCCTCGACCGGGAACGCGGAGATCCCGACGACCGCGATCGCGGCGGTGATCAGGACGACGAGGCCGATCGCCGAGAAGAGGCTCCGCGGCAGCGTCCGGCCGGGCTCGCGTGTCTCCTCGGCCAGGTTCGCGACCGTCTCGAGGCCGGTGTAGGCAAGCATCGCGAGCGGGAGCGCGAAGGCGATGTCGTGCCAGCCGGGCGCGGAGCCGAGCGACGTGCCCTGCGTGAGCGCGTCGGGCGAGAAGATCAGCGCCGCGCCGAGGACGACGAGCAGCAGCTGGGTGGCGAGGTCGAGGCCGGCGACGACGATCCCGGCGGTGTAGAGGCTCGAGTGGCGGAAGAGCCTGACCGCACCGATCCCGACGATCACGCCGACGGCGATGATCACGTCGGCGGGCGAGTCGCGCAGTCCCGGCGCGTCGAGCGCGGCGCCAAGGTAGTGCGGCAGGAAGAGTGCCGAGAGCGCGATCACGATCAGGTAGTCGAGGAAGAGCGCCCAGCCGGTCAGGAAGCCGAGCAGGTCGTTGAAGCCGCGGCGGACGAAGGTGGCGGCACCGCCGGTCTCGGGGATCGCGGTCGTCCCCTCGGCGTACGAGAGCGCGACGATCAGGAACAGGAGCCCGGCCGCGAGCAGGACAAGCGGCGTGAAGCCGAGCGCGTAGGCGGCGACGATCCCGAGCGCGAAGTAGATCGAGGAGGCGATCTCCCCGTAGGCGATCGAGAAGAGCGCGGGGGCGTCGAGGACGCGCTCGAAGCCCTTGAGCTTGCGCGCCATCAGCGACCGCCCTTGCGGAGCAGCTGGATCCGCCCCACCCCGAGGGCGACGAAGAGGGCGCCGAGCACGTAGCCGAGCAGGCCGCCGCCCTCGAGCGTGGTCACGACGAGCAGCGTGATCCCGATCCCGACGAACGTGAGCGCCAGCACCGTCACGAGCCCGCGATAGGCGTTCACGCGGCGGGCTCCGAGGCGGTCACCATCACGCGGCAGGGCGCATTCTTGAGCACGTAGTCCACCGTCGAGCCGAAGACCGCGCGCTTACGGCGGCCGATCCCCTTGCGTGGGGCGCCGATCACGATGATCTCCGTCCCGCGGCGGGCCGCCTCCTCGACGATCGCCTGGCCGGCGCTGCGGTGGCGGAGCAGCCGGGGGATCACGTGGACGCCGTACGAGTCGCCGATCGCGCCCGCCTCGTCCAGCTCGCGGTCGGCGCGCTCCTCCTGCTCGGGATCCGGCGTTCCGAGCGGCAGCTCGAGCGGGATTTCGAGCACGGTGACGGCGACGATGTGCGCGCCGCGCTCGGCCGCGAGGCTCGCGGCGACATCGAGCGCGTCGTCGGAGGCCTGGCCGGGCAGCACGGGCACGAGCAGCCGTCGGTACTCGAGCGCCAAAGCTGGGCCGAAGGCGGCGGGCAGGCGCACGGTCCGCGTCAGCGGCTCCCGCACGTAACGGCGGCGGTAGACGACGTAGCCGGCGAAGCCGAGCGCGAGCCAGCCGAGCCCGGCCCAGCGCGTCGCGGGCTGCTGGACGACGATGATCAGCCAGGCGATCCCCGTGGCAGAGCCACCGAGAACGGCGAAGAGCGGGATCTCCCAGCGGCCGGCGCGTAGGTTCGGCCACGCCCGGAAGAGCGCCTCGTGCTCCGGCTCGCGCCGCCGGATCGCGATCAGCGAGACGTGCGCGACGGTGAACGAGAGCATTGCGCCGAAGGCGTACATGGTCCCCAGGAAGGCGGTCTTGCCCGGGAGGATCGCCAGGATCGACGCCCCGCCGGCGAAGACGATCAGCGAGAGCCACGGCGTCTTGAACCGAGGGTGCAGCCGCCGGAAGACCTCCGGCAGCTGCCGGTAGCTCGCCATCGCGTAGCTGATCCGGGAGGCGCCGATCACCCCCGCGTTCGCGGCGATGAAGAGGATCGTGGCGGCGAGCACCCCAACGTAGATCTTGGTCGCGTCGAGCATGAAGCCGGAAAGGCCCATGTTGCGGACGAGCCCGAGGACGGGGTCGTTCGCGAAACCGCCCTGGTCGGGCGAGAGCCCGAGCAGCGTCTGGTACTGCCCGTCCACGAGGCGCACGGGCATGGCCGAGAGGGCGATCGCAGGCAGCGTGAAGTAGATCGCGAAGACGGCGATCGCCACGAGCCGGATCGAGCCGGGGATCGAGCGGACGGGATCCCTGGCCTCCTCTGCCAGGTTCGAGACTGTCTCGATCCCCGTGTAGGCGATCATCGCGACGGGGATCGCGAGTAGGAAGTTGCCCCAGGAGGGGGCGACGCCCCAGTGGACGTTGCTCGTCAGGATCTCGGGGCTGAAGACGAGGAAGAAGCCGAGCCCGACGAGGAGCACCTGCGTTGCGAAGTCGACCACCGCCAGGAGCACGTTCAGCTTCGCGGCCTCCTGGATCCCCACGATGTTCAGGACGACGAGGATCAGGATCACCCCGATCCCGACGACGATGTCCCACGGGTTGTCGCGCAGCGGCTCCCAGAAGATCGCGAGGTAGTGCGGGACGAAGAACGCCGAGATCGCGATCGTGATGATGTAGTTGAGCATCTGCGCCCAGCCCGCCCCGAACGAGACGAGCTCGTTGAAGCCGTGGCGGGCGAAGCTGGCCGAGCCCCCGGCCTCCGGGAAGCGCACCGTCCCCTCGGCGTACGTGGCGGCCGTGCAGGCGAAGATCAGTCCCGCAATCACGAAGACGAGCGGGGTCAGACCGAGTGCGAAGACAGCCGTGACGCCGAGCGCGTAGTAGATCGAGGAGCCGACGTTCCCGTACGCGGTCGCAAAGAGCGCCGGGGTGCCGAGGACGCGCTCGAGCTCGACCTGACGTCTGCGTCGGCTGGGCACGTGCGGAGTCTAGAGCCCGGCCCGAACGGCGCTACAGTGGGTTGTGGCATGAGACGCGTCCTCGCTCTTCCCGCGCTCGCCCTCGTCCTCGCGGCTCCGGCCTGCGCGACCACTCCGACGTCGCTGTTGCCGCTCCGCGACGGGGCTCGGTGGCTGCTCCGCGACGACTCCGGCGTCGAGGCGACGCTTGCGGTTCGGCGGACGAAGGCAGGCGCGACCCTGAGCGGCGTGCCCGGGGCCGGGACGCTCCGGGTCCGTATGCACGGAGCCGCGCTGGAGGCCTACGACACGACCCAGCGCCGCTGGGAGCCGTTCCTGCGGCTCGGCGCGAAGGCCGGGACGGCCTACAAGATCGATCTCGGCCAGACGCCGATGTGGCAGCAGGTCTCGGCCCGCGTCGTCTCGCGCACGACGACCGT
>JBBQHQ010000044.1:0-17111 GCA_038324115.1 Gaiellales bacterium | reverse complement strand
GTCTGGCTGGGGACGAGAGAGGCCGCCTTGCGGCGGCCTCTCGGTCTCACGATTCGATCTGGCTCGGAGTCGGGCCAGCTGACGACCGGGGCTACTCGGCGGCGGGGGGCTCCTCGTCGGGCTCCGCCTCGGCGGGCGCCTCCGGCTCCTCGGCCGGCACGGTCACCTTCTCGAGCGGCGCCGTGCCCTCCACGAGCTTGATCTCGACGAGCGACTCGTCGTCGACCGGGTTCTCGCGCCGGTCGACCATGATCGTCGCTCCCGGGTTGAGCTCACGGCCGAGCACGTAGTCGGCGAGCGGATCCTCGATGAAGCGCTGGATCGCACGGCGCAGCGGCCGGGCGCCCATCGACGGGTCGAAGCCCTGCTCGACGAGCAGCTCCTTCGCCGCGTCGGTCAGCTCGATCGAGACCTCATGGATCGTCATCTGCTCGCGCAGGCGCTTGAGCATCAGGTCGACGATCACGAGGATCTCCGCCTTCTCCAGCTTGTGGAAGACGATCGTCTCGTCGATCCGGTTCAGGAGCTCCGGGCGGAAGACCTTCTTCAGGTCGCCCATGACCCGGCTCTTCATCTCGTCGTACGAGAGCCCGACCTCGTCCCCGATGGAGAAGCCCAGCGTCTGGTTCTTCGAGATCTGGGCCGCGCCGATGTTCGAGGTCATGATCACGATCGTGTTCCGGAAGTCGACCTTCCGGCCCTGGGAGTCCGTCAGCTTCCCCTCCTCCAGGATCTGGAGCAGGATGTTGAAGACGTCCGGGTGGGCCTTCTCGATCTCGTCGAGGAGGAGCACGGAGTACGGCTTCCGCCGGACAGCCTCGGTCAGCTGGCCGCCCTCGTCGTAGCCGACGTAGCCAGGAGGCGAGCCGACGAGCCGGGACACGGAGTGCTTCTCCATGTACTCCGACATGTCGACCTGGATCATCGCGTCCTCGTCGCCGAAGAGGAACTCGGCGAGCGTCCGCGCCAGCTCGGTTTTCCCGACGCCCGAGGGGCCGAGGAAGATGAACGAGCCGGTCGGGCGCTTCGGGTCCTTGATCCCGGCCCGGGCGCGGCGGATCGACTTGGAGACGGCGATCACGGCCTGGTGCTGCCCGATCACCCGCTTGTGCAGCTCCTCCTCCATCCGGATCAGCTTCTGCGACTCGGCCTCGGTCAGCTTGAAGACCGGGATCCCCGTCCACATAGAGACGATGTCGGCGATCTCGTCCTCGCCGACGACGGGCTGCTCCTCGGACTCCTCGGTGCGCCAGTTCTCCTCGAGCTCCTTCTTCTTCTGCGTGAGCTTGCGCTCCTTGTCCCGCAGCGAAGCGGCCTTCTCGAACTCCTGGGCCTCGATCGCGTTCTCCTTGTCCGTGCGCACCCGCTCGATCTCGTCCTCGAGCTCGCGGTAGCGCGGCGGCGCGGTCATCGTCTTGATCCGGAGCCGGGAGCCCGCCTCGTCGATCAGGTCGATCGCCTTGTCGGGGAGCTGCCGGTCCTGGATGTACCGATCGGCCAGCGACGCCGCGGCGCGGAGCGCGTCGTCGGAGATCTGGCAGCGATGGTGCGCCTCGTACCGGTCGCGGAGGCCGCGGAGGATCTGGACGGTGTCGTCGATCGACGGCTCCTCCACCCGCACCTGCTGGAAGCGCCGCTCGAGCGCGGCGTCCCGCTCCAGGTATTTGCGGTACTCGTCCAGCGTCGTCGCCCCGATCGTCTGGAGCTCGCCCCGTGCGAGCGCCGGCTTCAGGATCGAGGCCGCGTCGATCGCGCCCTCGGCCGCACCGGCCCCGACGAGGTTGTGGAGCTCGTCGATGAACCGGATGATGTCGCCCCGCTGGATGATCTCCTTCATGACCTTCTTCAGCCGCTCCTCGAACTCGCCGCGGTACTTGGAGCCGGCGACGAGGGCGGCGAGGTCGAGCGTGTAGATCTGCTTGTTCTTGAGCAGCTCGGGCACCTGGTTCGTGGAGATCCGGGTGGCGAGGCCCTCGACGACGGCCGTCTTGCCGACGCCCGGCTCGCCGATCAGGACGGGGTTGTTCTTCTGCCGGCGCGAGAGGATCTGCATCACGCGCTCGATCTCGGTCTGGCGGCCGACGACGGGGTCGAGCTTCCCCTCAGTGGCGGCCTTGGTCAGGTTGCGGCCGAATTGGTCGAGCAGCTTCGAGTTCTTGGACTTCTCGCCCCCAGCGGCGGCGGCGCCGCCCTGGCGGCGACCGGGGCCGGAGAGCATCCGGATGATCTCGTTCCGGATCTTCTCGGCGTCGGCGTCGAAGTCGAGCAGGATGCGGGCCGCGACGCCCTCGTTCTCGCGCACGAGCCCGAGCAGGATGTGCTCGGTGCCGATGTATTTGTGGCCGAGGGAGAGCGCCTCGCGCAGCGCGAGCTCCAGGACCTTCTTGGCGCGCGGCGTGAACGGGATCTGGCCCGTCGTCACCTCGTCGCCCTGACCGACGATGCGGGCGACCTGCGCGCGCACCTCCTCCACGGTGATGTCCAGCGACTCGAGCACACGCGCGGCGAGACCCTCCTCCTCACGGAGAAGACCGAGCAGGATGTGCTCCGTGCCGATGTAGTTGTGCTTGAGAGACCGTGCTTCGTCCTGGGCGAGGACGACGACCTGGCGAGCCCGTTCTGTAAAGCGCTCGAACAATTCCCTTCGACCCTCCTTTCGCTCTGAACTCCGGAGGGACGGAATGCCCGACCTCCGGGTCGAAGGTCACCACATGGTATCGAACGGGCCTCCCGTACCCGGCTAGCGCGCTCCGGAACCGGTCACGAGGGTCGTGAACGTCTTGACGCAGATCGCGAGGTCGAGCACGAGACTGCGGTGGCGGAGGTACCAGAGGTCGTACGCGAGCTTCTCCGCGGTCCCGTCGGCGTCCGAGGTGTAGCCGCGGCGGACCTGCGCCCAGCCGGTGATCCCCGGCTTGACGAGATGGCGGCGCGACCAGAACGGGACCGCCTCCTGGAGCTCGGCCATGAACTCGGGCCGTTCGGGGCGGGGCCCGACGATCGACATCTCACCGCGGAGGACGTTCCAGAGCTGCGGCAGCTCGTCCAGCCGCGTCTTGCGCATGAACGCACCGGTGCGAGTGACCCGCGGGTCGCGCTCGGACGCCCACACGGCGCCGGCCGCCTCCGCGTCCTGGCGCATCGTCCGGAACTTGAGGATCGTGAAGGGGATGCCGCCCTCGCCGAGGCGCACCTGCCGGAAGACGATCGGGCCCGGCGTGCGGCTGACCACGAAGGCGAGGATCGGCAACAGCGGCGCAGTCAGCAGCAGCCCGACCGTGGCGACGACGATGTCGAACACCCGTTTGGCGACGCGGCTGTACGGCTTCCCGTAGAGGTGGAGCACGTTCATGAACCACGACTGGTTCAGAAGCTGGACCGGCACCCGGCCGAACGCGTGCTCATAGAACTCCGGTGGGCCGACGACGCGGAAGCCCTCGCTGGCGACGTCGAGGAGCTGGTCGAAGGCCTCGGGTCGGTTGTTCGCGACGACGACGAGGTCGGGCTTGTGGGCACGGACGATGTCCGGAAGCATCGCCATCTCGCCGGGGTGCAGCTCGTCGTCGTCGACGACGATCCCGACCACCTCGAAGGGCGAGTCCTGGAGCCAGGTGATCTGCTCGATCAGGTCAGCTCCGGTCGCGTCGGCCCCGACGATCAGGACGCGCTGCTCGGCCGCGACGCTTCCCTGGGTGACCGACTCCCAGATCGCGCTGAGCAGGAAGATCGAGCCCGCCATCTGGAGCAGCTCCGAGACCGAGAAGTCGAGCCACGGCAGCCAAGCATTCAGCGCCGAGACGACCACGAGCCCGGTCGCGGCGCCGACCGCGGCGGCGATCCAGACGCCGAGCGCGAAGAGGGTCGACCGGGCGGCGCCGAACGCGCCCCGGAGCCCGAGCGTCCAGCCGGCGGCCACGACGGAACTGAAGAGAAAGGCCTGCGTGAGACTGCCGTAATGCCGCGTGGAGAAGGCGAAGGCCGGGAGCCAGACGACTGCGACACGGCCCGCCGCAGCCACGATCTGAGCACCGCCACGCCCGAGCCTGAGGCTCTTGCCGTGCGATTGCTTGGCTCCGCCTCCCGCGAGCGTGAGCCCGTGCGCAGCCGGAGGCGCGTGCTCCACTTGCGTCGTCATCGTTGCCGTTCTCCCTTGGTCTCCCGCGGAGCCCGACTCGGCGCTCCTAGGGATACAACGTCGGTGCCGCCGCGAAGGATACGGATCGAAACCGACGTTTTTAGGATTTTCGAGCCAGAACGTTTGAGAGGGCCCCGGAGGGCCCTCTCAAAGCTGGTGCGCGTCGGGAGAGTCGCGCTCAGGTCTAGCGGCCTCGACTGGAGGCGCGGAGCACGAACCCACCGGCGAGGAGCGCGGCGCCTACCAGGGCGAAGATCCCGAGCTCCGAGCCCGTGAAGGGCAGGGTGCCGGCAGACGCGGTCTGCGCGAGGGGCGGCGACTGGGCGCCGGCGACGCCACTCGTCTGGCCGGGCTTCTGCTTCGGCTTCGTGATCGTCTTCTGCGCGCCCGCGACACCGGAGGTGGGCGGCGTCACAGGAGTGACGATCACGGGGTTGCCGTAGCCCTGCACCGCGGCGCTCTGCAAGTATGCGCGGAGGTCCTGCTGGCTGTATGTCTTGTCGAGCCGGCCGTTGTCCGCCAGATCGCGATAGATGTCCTTCGGGGACGCGGCGAGCGCTCCCGGTGCGGCGAGCAGTCCTGCCGCGAGCCCAACGACGATCCAGATTCCGATATCCCGACGCATGACCATCTCCCTTTGTCGAACGTGATTACTGGTTCTGAGAGGTAAACGACGTAGAAGCGGATCTGGATACGGGGGGTAGCGGCACTCGCGTAGAGCTCGCGGGAAGCGTGATGCGAGTGGCTGTGGTCGGAGCGGCTGCGGGGGTCGCCGCGTGGCAAGCGGCGTGGCACAGCCATGGCAGCATCGCCGCCGGGGACTGGCTTCCGGCCGGGCTCCTGATTGCGGCGCTGCTCGCGACGGCGCTTCTCTCCGGCGCGGCGATCCTGCCGGTCCGAACGGCGCTCCTGGCGGTCGCGGGGACGCTCGGGCTCGCCGGCTGGGCCGGCCTCTCGCTTCGCTGGTCGCCGCTCCCCTCGCTCGCGCGGGACGAGGCGCTGCTCCGGCTCGTCTACGCCTGCGCGCTCGCCCTGCCGCTCGTTCTCCTCCGGAGCCGCGGCGAGCGCCTCGCCGCGGCGGGGCTCGTCGCGGCCGCCGCGGTGGGAGTGGCGTTCGCGACCGCCGTCGAGCTGGCCGCCGGCTCCGATGCGGCCGCGCATTTCGGGATCGGCCGGCTCGAGTTCCCGATCTCCTACGCGAACGCGGAGGCGGCGGTGCTCGTGGTCGGGCTCTGGCCCGCCCTCGCCGTCGGAGCCGCCCGTGGCGCGCCGATGCTCGTCCGAGCGCTCGGGATCGGCGGAGCCGGGCTGCTGCTCGCCGGCTGGCTCGCGACCCAGAGCAAGGGCGGCGGGATCGCGATCGCGATCGGGGCGCTCGTGCTCTTCGGGCTCTCGCCGCAGCGGCTCCGGCTCGCCCTCCCCACGCTCCTCGCCGCCGCCTGCGCCGGCGCAGCCACGCACACTCTCACCGAGCCCTACCGGGCCGAGACGAACGCGCTCGAGCAGGCGTCGTCCGGGGTCGGCCGCGCGATGCTCCTCGTCGCGGCGGCCGCCGGAGGGCTGGGCCTCGTCTACGCGCTTCTCGACCGCCGCATCGTCGTACGGCGCCGGGCGCAGCGGATCGCAGGCGTGGCCGCAGCCGTCGCGCTCGCCGTCGCAGTTACCGTGGGAGCCGTGGCGGCGGTGAGCGCATTCGGCCGCCCAGACCGCGCGCTCGGCGACGCCTGGGACGCCTTTTCGACCTTCCACAAGGACGAGGCGAAGACATCGCACCTCGTCAGCCTCGGCGGCTCGAACCGGTACGACTTCTACCGGGTCGCGCTGGCGGGGGCGCGGGACCACCCGCTGGCGGGCGTCGGCGCGCGCGGGTTCGGGCCCGAGTACCTGCTGGAGGGCCGGAGTTCCGAGACCCCGGCGCGGACGCACTCGCTCCCGCTCGAGCTCCTGCTCGAGGAGGGGGCGATCGGGCTGCTGCTCCTGCTCGCCGCCCTCATCCCGGCCCTGGCGCTCGCCGTTCGGTCGACGCGCCGGGGCGAGCTCGCCGCGGCAGCGGCGCTCGCGGGCGGCGTCGGCTGGCTCGCACAAGCCTCGGTCGACTGGACCTGGACCTTCCCGGCGGCCGGGATCCCGTTCTTCCTCCTGCTCGGGATCGGCGCCGGTGGCGGCTCCCGGCTCGGCAGACGCGCCGGCCTGGCAGCCGGTGCCGGCGTCGCCGTGCTGGCGGCAACGCTGCTCGCGCTCCCGTGGTTCTCTTCCCGCCTCGTCGACCGGGCGCTCGCGGACCCCGCCTCGGCGACCGGCGACCTCCGGCTCGCACGCCGGCTCGACCCGATCGCGATCAGGCCGCTCCTCGCCGAGGCCGCTCTCGCACCGACGCCGGCAGAGGCGCTGCCGCCGCTCCGGGAGGCTGCCCGCCGCGAGCCGCGCTCCGTCGGCGTTCGCTACACGCTCGGGACCGAGCTGATCCGGGCCGGCCGGAAGGCCGAGGGGCTGCGCGAGCTGGAGGCGGCCCGGGCGCTCGCCCCGCGCGACCCGATCACCGCCGCCGCCGTCGAAACCGCCCGAGGCTGAGGCCGGACCGGCCCCGGCCGGCCGCCCCGGGGCGAGGCGGAAGCGGATCGCCCGCGACGAGCGCCGACGGGACCCCCTCCGTCAACCAGGAGGCGAGCTCGTCCGAGCGGACGGCCGCGGCCGCGGCGGCGAGCCCGATTTCGCGCACCTCCGGCGCGTGGGCGTCGCTCGCGAGCAGATGCGCGAGCCCGCCCTCGACGAGCGCGAGCGCCGCGGCGCGAGCCGAGCGACCGCGCCGGCCGTCCAGCGACGCCGCCGTCACCTGGACGACCGCGCCCGCCTGAACGAGCGGGGCCAGACGCTCCGGCTGCACCTGAACCTCGCGATTTCGCTCCGGATGGGCGAGCACTGGTCGGATCCCCGCGGTTCGTAGCGCGAACACCCGCTCGGCGAGCCCGAGCGGCCAGCCGTGATAGGGGAACTCGAGCAGAAGCACACCCGGGTTACCGCCGAGGCCGAACCGCGCCAGCTCCTCCGCGTCGAGCAGTTCGAGCCGGTCGAGCGCGAGCTCGCCGCCCGGGAGCAGCTGCAGGGGGATGCCCGCCTCGGCGACGGCGGCCTGCACCGAGGCTAGCGCAGCCTCCATCTCGGCGGCCGTCGTCGGGTAGTCGGCCCGGACGTGAGGCGTCGCAGCGAGCACGCTGATCCCCGCCCCGACCGCCGCGCGAGCCATCTCGAGGCTCGCCTCGAGCGAGGCGGCGCCGTCGTCCAGCCCGGGCAACACATGGGAATGGAGATCGAGCACGCCGCCAGCATACGCCGCCGTGCTTTCCACATCTGAGCGGACAATTCTGGTTTGAAAAACTTATGAATCCGGTTTCAAACGGTGGGCCTGAGCGCCCACAAAGATGGGCTTTAGGACTCATGAAAGACACGAGCCTCCGTTCGAACCTATTGAGGCATGATTCGCCGTCGCCTCTTCCTCGCTCTTCTCGTCGTCGCAGCCGCGCTCGCCGGCGCCGCGCAGGCGGCGGCCGCCACCTACTACGTGAGCGCCGCCGGCAACGACGGCGCCGCGGGCACCTCTCCTGCAGCCGCCTGGCAGACGGTCTCCCGCGTCAACACCGCGCCCCTCGCGCCCGGCGACACCGTCCTCTTCGCCGGCGGCGCCTCGTTCAGCGGCCTGCTCCAGCCGCCCGCGTCCGGGTCGGCGGGGGCCCCGATCGTCTTCGGCAGCTACGGCTCCGGCCAGGCCAACCTGAAGAGCGGGATCTCGCTGGCGTCGCGCAGCTGGCTCGTCCTCCGCGGGCTTCGCGTGGACACCGGCGACTGGCGCTCAGCCGGCTCGATCCGCGGCGTGATCACCTCGTCCTCGGGCAGCGGCGTCCAGAACCTGACGATCGAGGACTGCGTCTTCACGAACGTCGCGATCGGGCTTCTGATCCAGAACCGGCTCGACCGCGACTGGGTGATCCGCCGGACCACGATCAGCCTGACGCGCGACTCCGGGATCCTGATCCACGATCCCGACGAGGCGGACAAGGTCGGCGGCAGCGACATGCTCTTCGAGGGCAACCAGCTCCTCGACAACGGGATCGACACGTCGATCACCTACAAGAAGCACGCCGTCTACGACATCGGCACCCGGATCACCTGGCGGAACAACGTCGTCCGGCGCTTCTCCGAGGGCGGCTTCTCCGTCCGCGCCCGCGACAACGTCTTCGAGGGGAACACGATCACGGACGGCCCCTACGCCATCTACTTCTCGCCCTACGACGGCACCGCCGGGACGACCCGGATCGTCTACAACACGATCGCGAACGTCACGGGCGCCGGGATCGAGATCGGCAACACGGGCAACACCGCGAACGTCGAGAGCTTCGTCGTCGCGAACAACACGATCTCGGCGAGCGGCTCCGCGTCCGGGCTTCGCGTGCTCGGCACCGCCGGCTCGGTCAAGGCCGCCAACAACGTCGTCCGGGTCGCGAGCGGCGCCGCCTTCCGCGTCGACAAGGCGCCCGCGCAGGGGCTGACCGAGCGGAACAACCTCTGGTACAGCACCTCGGGAGCGACGATGCTGAGCTGGCTCGGCAGCGTCCACACGAGCCTCGCCACCTATCGGGCCGCGAGCGGGCAGGGCGCGAGCGACCTGATCGCGAACCCGCTCCTCGACGACGCGCTCGCTCCCGCTCTCGCCTCGCCCGCCGTCGACGCCGGCTCGACCGCGGTCGACTCAACGCTCAAGTACACGCCTGCCTGTGGCGGCAGGACGTTCGAGTACTGCGGCTCGACGGTCGACCTCGGCAGCACGGAGTTCGGCTCCGGCTCGCCCCCGCCGCCTCCCCCGCCGGTCGTGACGCCGCTGGCGCCGCCCTCGGCCCTCGCCGCGAGCACCGGCCGCCCCGACAGCATCGCGCTCTCGTGGACTGCGAGCCCCGACGTCCGGACGGTCTCCTACCAGGTGCTCCGCGACAGCGTCCTCGTCGGCTCCACGGCCTCGACGGTTCATACGCTGACGGGCCTCGCCTGCGGAACCTCCTCCACCTTCGCCGTCCGCGCGGTCGACTCCGGCGGCTCGACCTCGGGCGCCGTCACCGCGACCGGCAGCACGAGCGCCTGCGCACCGCCGCCTCCCCCGGCTCCCGCTCCGACGGGGCCGACGCTGACGATCACGAACCCCACGAACGGGCAGACGGTTCCGCGCACGTTCACGATCTCGGCCGACGCGGCATCCTCCGTCGGGATCAAGGTCGTCACCTTCTGGTTCGACGGGAACCAGCCTTGCACCGACACGGTCGCGCCGTACGTCTCCTGCACGATCCGGACGAAGCGCGGCGGTCACACGATCCGCGTGCGCGCCACCGACACGGCCGGCGCCTACGTGGAGAGCGTGATCAAGATCTGGGCCGAGAGCTAGGCCGAGAGCCCTTCGCCGCGGGCGGTCTACGCTTGCGCGCATGGACGAGCCTCGCCCGAGCCCCGACCGCCCCCGCGTCCTCGTCCTGATCACGCTCGCCGAGATCGGCGGCGCCCAGACCTACGTGACCTCGCTCCTGCCGGCGCTCGTCGAGCGCTTCGATGTGACCGTCGCTGCGTGGGGCCCCGGTCCGCTCGAGGAGGCTGCGCGCGCCGCGGGTGCGAGCTATGTCCCGCTCCGGCACGTCCGCCGCGCCCTCCACCCGATCCACGACCTACGCGGGCTCGTCGAGCTCGTCCGGCTCTGCCGGCGGATCCGCCCCCAGCTCGTGCATGCGAACAGTTCGAAGGCCGGGATCCTGGGACGGCTGGCCGCTTTCGCCGCCCGCGTGCCCGTCCGCGTCTTCACCGCACATGGCTGGGCGTTCAAGGCCCACCACGGCCTCCCCGCCACGCTCTACCTCTGGGCAGACTGGCTGATGCGACCGCTCACGACCGCCGTCGTCTGCGTGGCGGAGAGCGAGCTTCGGGCGGGCCTCGCAGCCGGGACGACGACCGCGCAGCAGGCGGTCGTGATCCCGAACGCCGTCGACGTCGGCCGGTTCGAGCGGGCGCCCGGCCAGGGCGAGCCGCCGGTCGTGCTCTCGGTGGGCCGGTTGAAGGAGCCGAAGGACTACGGGACCTTCGCCCGCGCGCTCGCGCTGCTCGAGCCCGGGTCGTTCGCCGCGCAGATCGCCGGCGACGGCCCCGACCGGGACGAGGTCGAGGCGCTCCTCCCCGCCGGTTCGGCCCTCCTCGGCGACCGGAGCGACGTGGCGGCACTGCTCGCGGGCGCCGACGTCTTCGTGCTTCCGAGTCGGTCGGAGGGGATGCCCCTCTCCGTGCTCGAGGCGATGGCGGCCGGCCTCCCGGTCGTCGCGAGTGCGGTCGGCGGCGTGCCGGAGCTCGTGGTCGACGGCGAGACCGGGCTGCTCGTCCCGCCCGGCGACGAGGATGCGCTCGCCGAAGCCCTGGCCCGGCTGCTCGCGGATCCGGCGCTGCGGCGACGGCTCGGAGCTGCGGGACACGCTCGCGCCCTCGAGCGCTTCGATGTCGGCGGCTTCCGCCGCGCGCACGTCGAGCTCTACGAGCGGCTGCTCTCCGAGGCGTAGCGAAGCCGCCGCCAGGCGGAGCGGAGCGGCAGCGGGCTGTCGTGGCCGCCGCCTACCTTCGCGCGAAAGTCGAGGAGCGAGTCGCGCGCATCCACCTGGCGCCTGCGGAGCGCCAGCCGGTCTGTCCCGGCGTCGTTGACACCGGGCTCGCAGGAGGCGGCCGAGCCGTAACCGGCCTCCTCGACCAACCGGCGCTCGCGCTCGCCGAAGAGCCCGGCCGGATAGCAGAACGACGTGACCGGACGGCCGAGCCGCTCCTCGAGCTCGGCCTTCGACCCCGCGATCTCCTCTCGGCACGAGGCGTCGTCGACCGCGAGCAGGTTGGGATGGGTGAGCGTGTGCGCCTCGAATCCGAGCGTGCCGCCCCGGTCGAGCTCGGCGATCTCGTCCCAGCCGAGCATCGGCGGCTGCTGCTCGTACCAGACGAAGCGCGCCGAGCCGTCGATCACGCGAGTCGGCACGTAGACGGTGGCGGAGAAGCCGAGGCGCGCGAGCACGGGGAGCGCGTGCTCGCCTACGTCGGCATAGCCGTCGTCGAACGAGAGGCCGACGACGGAGCCGGTGGGCTCGCCTGCGTCGAGGCGGCGCGCGGCCTCCGGGACCCCGACGGCCTCGTACCCCGCCGCGGCGAGCAGCTCCATCTGATCCCGAAAGCGCCGCGGCGTCACCGCCAGCTCGTCGCGGGCCGGCGAGACCCGGTGGTAGAAGAGGATCCGGAGCCCCGACCGGTCGGGGCGCCCGCGGGTGCGCAGCAGCCAGGCCAGCGACCGCGACCGCGTCACCGCCGCCTTGACCGGATAGAGGAGAGCGGGCCCCGGCCGAAGCGCCGCCCCGACGCCGTTCTCCTTCACAATCGCCTCCGGATGCTCCGCCGCGCCCTTCAACTCAATCTCCTCGGCGAGGCCGCGAGCCTCGGGCTCGGTTTCGTCGGCTCCGTCCTGCTCGCGCGCTTCCTCGGCCCGGACGACCGGGGGCTCCTCGCGCTGATGCTGTCGGTGGTCACGTTCACGTACGCCATCGTCGGCCTCGGTCTGCCCATCTCGGTCGAGTATCACGCGAAGCGTGCTCCTTCCGGGTCGCTCGCGGGGAACACGCTCGCCTACGGCGCCGTCCTCGCGGCGGCGCTCGTGCCCGGCTTCTGGTTCCTGCGCGGGCCCGCCGCCGACGCGCTGGCCCGCGGCGCGGGCGGCGGCACCTGGATCTTCGTCGGGGCGCTCGTCGCGCTGACGTTCCTCCAGTGGACGAGCGCAAACCAGCTCTCCGGCGATCTGCGCTTCGGGGCGTACAACGCCCTCTTCGCCGCCTCCCGGGCGATCTACCTCGTCGCGGTCGTGCTGCTGCTCACAGTGGCCGGGCTCGGCGTCAGCGCCGGGCTGCTCGCAACCGGGATCGCGAGCGTCGTGATGATCGCAGGAGCTCTGCGGATTCTGCTCCCCGGCGCGCAGCTCCGGCTCGACCTTGGCCTCTTCCGCAGCCTCGTCCGCTACGGAACGCGGCTGCAGGCCGGGACGCTCTTCCAGCTGCTCGGGACCCGACTCGACATCTTCATCCTCCAGTTCTTCCGCCCACTCGCCCAGGTGGGCTACTACGTCGTCGCCCAGGTCGTGGCCGAGCTCGTGACCCGGCTCGCGAGCGCGTTCCAGTCGACGGTGCTGCCCCTCGTCGCGAGCGAGACGGAAGACGGTCGCCAGACGCGCACGACCGCCTTCGCGCTCCGTCATCACTCGCTCCTCGCCGGTGCCGGGATCGTCTCGATCGCCGTGCTGGGCCCGCCCTTGATCCTGTTCGGCTTCGGGAGCGCCTTCAGCCCCGCGATCGAGCCGATGCTGATCCTCCTCCCGGGCCTCTGGTTCCTCGGCACCGGCATCGTCGTCTCTGCCGACCTGAACGGACGGGGGCGGCCCGGGACAGCCTCGCTGCTCTCCGGGGTGACGATCGCGACGACGGTGCTGCTCGATCTCGCCCTGATCCCGCCCTTCGGCGTCCTCGGCGCCGCAATCGCCTCGACCCTCTCCTATGCGTGCTTCGGGATCGCCTCGACGCTCGTGCTGGCACGGATCACCGAGATCCGGATGCGCGAGCTGCTGCTCCCGACGCGGCACGATCTCTCCCGCTACCCGGCTGCTCTCCGCGCCCTCCGCCGCCGGAAGCCGGGGGCCGATGCCGATCGGCCGCCCCTCTAGACTGCCGCGCGTGCCGACCTCTCACACCCTTTTCGAAGAACCGTGGTGGCTCGACGCCGCGGCGCCGGGTGCCTGGGGAGCGGTCGAGCTGGAGGAGGGAGGCCGGATCGTGGCCCGGCTTCCCTACACGGTCGCCACGAACCGGGGCCTGACCGTGCTCTCGCAGCCGCCGCTCACGCCCACGCTCGGCCCCTGGGTGGAGCCGACGGAGGGGAAGCCGGCGCGCCGGCTGGAGGTCGAGAAGACCCGCTTCACGGAGCTCGTCGAGCAGCTTCCCCCGCACCACGTCTTCCGCCAGAACTTCGCCCCGGCCGTCACGAACGGGCTTCCGTTCCACTGGGCCGGATTCAGCTCCAGCCTGCGCTACACCTACCGCCTCGAGGATCTGAGCGACCTGGACGCGATCTGGAGCGGCTTCTCGGAGAGCGCCAGGAGGCAGGTCCGCAAGGCCGAGAAGAGCGTCGAGGTCCGAGACGGCGAGGTGGAGACACTGATCGCGCTCCAGGCGATGACCTTCGCCCGCCAGGGGCTCAAGCCGCCCTCGGGGGCGCTCGTCCGCCGACTCGACGAGGCCGCCGGAGCGAGGAGCGCTCGTCGGCTCCTGACCGCCGTCGACACGGCCGGCCAGACGCACGCCGCGCTCTTTCTCGTCTGGGACGAACGGGCCGCCTACTACCTCCTCGGCGGTCGCGACGACGAGTTCGCCACGAGCGGGGCCCTCAGCCTCCTGCTCTGGGAGGCGATCCGCTTCTCGGCCGGCGTGACCCAGGTTTTCGACTTCGAGGGCTCGATGGTCGAGTCGATCGAGCGCTTCTTTCGCTCGTTCGGCGGCCGCCAGACCCCGTATCTGCGGATCGAGCGCGACCGTGGCCGCGCGACCGGCCTTCGGCACACCCGCGCCCTCACCCGCTGGGCGCTCCGGCGCCCCCCTGCCGGGTGACGATCGAGGTCGCGACGCCGCCCGGGCTCGAGGCCGAGCGCGACTGGATCCTCTCCGTCCTGCTCGGCGAGCGGCTCGGCCTCGCCTACCGCCGCCGGACCGAGGACCGAAGCGACGTCCTGCTCAGGCTTCCCGGCGGGGAGCTCACCCTCGCCGACGTGCTGCTCGCGACCCCGGAGGGCTCGTGGCCGCAGGCTGCACCCCGACCCGAGCCTGTCGAATGGGAGGCGGCGGCCGAGTTCCCCGAGGCCACGCTCGTCGAGCCCACCGTCCCAGTCCTCTTCGGCACGGCCGAGGCGACCATCGCGCCCGGCTCGATCCGGCTCGGCGCCGACCTGCTCGGCGGCGCTTTTTTCCTCCTGACGCGGCTCGAGGAGCTCGACCGGGTCGAGCTCGACGCCCATGGCCGGTTCCCCGCCTCGGCCTCTGCGGCGGTGCGCTTCGGCTTCCTCGAGCGCCCGCTCGTGGACGAGTACGTCGAGATCCTCGGGGCCGCCTTGCGCAGGCTGCTGCCGGGTCTCGCTCCTCCGGCCCGGAGCTCCTCGCTCGTCCCGAGCCACGACGTCGACGTTCCCCTCTGCCGGGCCGGATCGCTCGCCGTCACCGCGCGGCGCGCCCTCGTCGACCTTGTCAGGCGGCGCGATCCCGCGCTCGCGGGCCGACGGCTCGCGGCCGAGCTCACAGGCGACCCGGCCCGGGACGTCTGCAACACCTTCGACTGGATCATGGACGAGCACGAAGCCCGTGGGCTCCGGGGCGCCTTCTACTTCATCGCCGGCGGCGACTCCCCGCAGGACGCGTCTTACGCCCTCGACGATCCCTGGATCGAAGAGCTGCTCCGACGGATCGCCGGCCGGGGCCACGAGGTCGGCCTCCACCCGAGCTACGAGAGCTACGACGCCCCGGATCGGATCGCGGCCGAGGCCGACGCCCTCCGCGCCGCCTGCGAGCGAGCGGGGATCGAGCCCGGACCGCTCGGCGGCAGGCAGCACTTCCTCCGCTTCGCCAATCCCGTCACGTGGCGCGCGTGGGAGGACGCGGGGCTCTCCTACGACTCCACCCTCGGGTTCGCCGACCGGCCGGGGTTCCGCTGCGGCACGTGCTTCGAGTATCCCGTCTTCGACGTCCCGGCTCGCCGGCCGCTCGTCGCGATGGAGGCCTCGCTGCTCCAGTACCTCGCGCTTCCGGACGGAGAGGCCGCCGAGCTGCTCGCCCGGCTGAAACGCCGTTGCGCCCTCGTCGGCGGGAGCTTCACGCTCCTCTGGCACAACGACCGGCTCCAGTCGCGGGCGCGGCGGCGGCTCTACCTCGGCGCGCTCGACGCCTGACGGGCGGCGACGAGCTCCGAGAGGAACGCGAGCCGCGCCCGCTCCTTGGCCCGCGCACCGACGAGCGGCTCGACCTCCTCGCGGGGGACGCGGCGGCCGCGGACGCTCGCGACGAACTCGGCGATCCGGGCGGCCGCCCGCTCGACGTTGTCCTCGCGGTTCGGCAGCTGGAGCACATACCAGCGCTCGCGGTCGCGGAGATCCGTGTCCGTGTAGCCGAGCACGAGCGGCAAGCCGTACCCCAGATACTCGCGCACCTTCAAGGGGCACGCCTCGTCCATGTTCTTGCGGTGGAGCGCAAGCGTGCCGACCGCCGCGTCAGCGGCTGCGAGCACAGGCTCGTACTCGTCCCGGGTCAGCCGTCCGTGCGCCGTCACATTCGGCGGAGCCTCGCCCGGCAGCTCGGACGGCGCCCAGCCGACGATGTCGAAGCCGAGCTCGGGCAGCTGCGCGGCCAGCCGCAGCAGCTTGTCCACTCCGTGCCAGGGCTGGTTCCGAGTCCCCAGGAAGACGAGCCGAGCCTGTTCCCCGGCCGGCGGCGCGGGCAGCGGCGCGATCGCATCCAGGTCGACGCCGTTCCCGACCACGGTGACCGGTTTGCCGAACCGGGCAAAGGCCGGGGTTTCCGCGAGCTCGTGGGTGACGCAGACGAGGCCCGCGGCGCGGCGGAGGAGCACCCGCCGGCCGAGCTCGTTATAGAGGCGACCCGCCCGCCCCCGGACGAGCCGGGCCTCCTCACGGTCGTCGGCGTTGATCTCGATCGCCGAGGGCACGCGCCCGAGCAGGCGGAGCGGCGGCGGCACGTAGAGGTCGTAGCGGAGGTAGGCGACATCCGGGCCCCACGCGAGCACCGCGTGCTCGAGTGCGCGCGTCGCCGCGATCCGGCCGCGCAGCCCCCGGAAGGGGAAGAGCTGCCAGTCGAGCCCCTCCGCCCGCTCGGAGCGGGTGACGCAGAAGACCTCGACGTCGTGCCCCTCGGCCCGCCAACGGGCGACCTGGCCCTCGACCTTGTACGCGACGCCGTCGCGCGAGAGCTTGTTCCAGTAGCAGACGAACGCGATCCGCACAGACCCTCCCTAGACTCCGGCCGATGGTACGCGCCGACACCGCCACCGGGCTGCGGCTCGTCCAGGTGGTCCCCACGCTCAAGACCGGCGGGCTGGAGAACGTCTCGACGACGCTCGCCGCCGGGCTCGTCCCCCACGTCGAACGGATCGTCGTCTGCACGGCCGGCGGCCCCGCCTACGAGGCTCGGCTCCGCGAGGCCGGGATCGAAATCCTGCCGCTGAGCAGGCCGAATCCGCCGAAGCTGCGGCGGATCGCGCGCACCGCCTGGCAGCTCGCCCGTGTCCTGCGGGCGGAGCGCCCGGATGTCGTCCATGCGCACTACCCCGCCGCGGCCCTCGCGGCAGGGCTTGCCCGCAGACTCGCCCGCGCACGCGGCGTAGCGCTTGTCGCGACCTACCACGGCGTCGCGCCGGAGAAGCTCGGGGTGGCCAGGCGCGCCTTCATGTCGGGCACGGACGTCGTCGTCGGGATCGGGCCGAGCGCCACCGCCGCGCTCCGGGAGGCGGGACTCCCGGACTCGCACAGCGCCACCGTCTTCAACGCGGTCGAGGTCGTCAGGCGACGCGACCCGGCCGACGTGCGGGCCGAGTTCGGGGCAGAGGACGCGGAGCTCCTCGTCACCGTCGGCCGCTACGTCCCCGAGAAGAACCAGGCGCTCCTGCTGGACGCGCTCGCGCTGCTCGCGCCGCACCGTCCCCGCCTCCGCGCGCTCCTCGTCGGCTTCGGGCGGCTCGAGGCCGAGCCGCTCGACGCGCACAGCTCCGAACTCTAAGCTGCGTGGGTGCCATGATCTGCGCTCCAAGTGGGTGCAGGCGATCATCTCCAAGTGGATCAAGGTACTGTCAAAACCATGTACATCTCAAGAGATTTGAATATTGC
>JBBQHQ010000043.1:0-17216 GCA_038324115.1 Gaiellales bacterium | reverse complement strand
GGAACGCGCAGGCCTGGCGGACGGCCTTCTCGTTCGTGACGAACCACAGCCCGGGCGCGCTCTTCCACGCGATCGAGCCGTTCGCTCGCCACCGGATCGACCTCGTCCAGCTCGTCTCGCGGCCGATCCCCGCGACGCCTTGGATCTACCGCTTCGACGCCGTGCTCGGGGGCCACCCACTCGACCCGGAGATCGCGGGCGCGCTGGAGGAGATGCGAGCGCTGACCCGCGAGCTCCGCGTCTTCGGCTCCTACCCGGCTGCGGTGCCGGTGCTCACCGAATCGAGAACGTGACCGAGACGGAGGCGCCGATCTCCTGACGGCCCGGCTCGATCGGCGTCGAGCCTCCGTCCGAGGCCTTGGCGAGCTCGAGCGGCATCGGGGCGGCGCCCCCGCCCTCGACGACGGCCGTGATCCGACCGAGCGATACGCCTGCCGCGGTCGCCAGCGTCTGCGCCTTCGTGCGCGCGTCCCCGACGGCGCCGGTGAGCGCCTTGCGATAGAGCGACTGCTGGTCGGCGACCGAGAGCGACGGCCCGTAGACCTGGTTCGCGCCCGCGGCGACCGCCGCGTCGATCAAGGCGCCTGCCTTGGCGAGATCGAGCGCGGTCGCGCCGACCGTGTTCGTGGCGACATAGCCGGTGACGCCGTTCTTGTCGTCGTAGCGGGGCGAGAGCGAGACGGACTGGGTCTGGACGTTGCTGCCGCCGGCGGCCTTGACCGCCGCAATCACCTTTCGCATTTCGGCGGCGTTCGCATTCAGCGCGGCCTTCGCGGTCGCTCCCTGGGACTCGACCCCGAACGAGAACTGGGCGCGATCGGGCACGCCCGCGGCGGTCGCGGAGCCCTGAACGGTGATCGAGTCGCCGGTGTCTCCGGCGGCCGCGGGTGCATCGCCCGCGCGCGTGACCGCCGCCAGCGAGGCGACGGCGACGACGGCGAGCCCTGTGAGGACGAGCGTGATCTTCTTCATGGTGTTCATACGCCGCGGGTTCGCCGTTCGTCACACTGCTCCTGTGAAGGCGCGCTTCGTCGACTGCCGCGGCCGCGAGGCCTACGAGCAGGGGCACGTCCCCGGCGCCGCGCACGGGGATCCCGAGAACGACCTGACGGGGACGGACGGCGGCGGCAGGCACCCGCTGCCGACCGCGGCGGCGTTCGGAGCCTGGGCGTCGCGCGCCGGGATCGGGCCGGGGACGCTCGTCGTCGCCTACGACGCGGGCGGCGGCTGGGCAGAGCGGCTCTGGTGGCTCCTGCGCCACTTCGGCCACGACGACGCCGGTGTGATCGCGCTCGAAAGCTGGCAGGGACCGCTGCGCAGCGGCGCGGAGGAGATCGAGCCGGCCGAGTTCGTGGCGCGGCCGCGCACGGACGACACCGCGACCGCGACGGAGATCCTCGAGCGGCTCGGCGACCCAGCGCTCGTGCTCGTGGATGCCCGCGCACCGGAGCGCTGGCGCGGCGAGGTCGAGCCGCTCGACCGGATCGCGGGCCGGATCCCGGGCGCGAGCAACCTTCCCTTCGGGAGCCCCGTCGGCGCCGACCTGCTCGCGGCGGAGGAGCTCGTGGTCTACTGCGGCTCGGGCGTGACCGCCTGCGTGAACGCGCTCGCGCTCGTCCGCGCGGGCCGGGAGGACGTGCGGCTCTACCCGGGCTCGTGGAGCGAGTGGTCGGAGCTCGGCCACCCGGTCGAGCGGGACTAACTCAGGCGGCGGCGGAGGCGGTGCCGCGCGGGAGGTACTGCTGCCAGACGGAGGGGATCGACGGCGTCGCCAGGTGGATGAAGAGCACCGGGGCGGGCGCACGCGGGGGCCGCTGCAGTGACAGCCCGGACTCCTCGAGCAGCCGGTTCCCCTTCCGGAGGTTGCAGGGCGAGCAGGCTGTGACGACGTTCTCCCAGACGGACTCGCCCCCGCGCGAGCGCGGGATCACGTGGTCAAGAGTCATCCGGCCCGACGTGGTGCCGCAGTAGACGCAGGCCCAGCCGTCGCGGGCGAAGAGGGCGCGGCGCGAAATCTTCCGCTGAATCGCCCGCGGGACGCGGACGTACTGGACGAGCCTGATCACGTGGGGCCAGACGTACGTGTCCGTGGCCGAGTGGAGGACCTTGGGCAGGCTCTCGAGCACCTCTGCCTTGCCCTTCCAGACGAGCACGTGCGCACGTCGGACCGAGCAGACGTTCAGGGGCTCGAAGCTCGCATTCAGGACGAGAACGTGTTGCAACTCGGGCGAAGAGTACCAACGTGCCGAGCCCTGCCCGCTGCGGATTTCGCGCGCCGCGGCGGCAGGCGAATAGCGGGGACTGTCCCCAAATGTGAAAGAAGCGCAACTCTTCTTCCACAGGCCCCGCGGTGGGGTCGCTAGCGGGCCATCGCGCGCTCGACCGCCTCGAGCTCCTCAGGCGAGAGAGCGATCGGCGCCCGGCCCCGGTCGAGCTCCTTCACGTAGAGCCGCGCGTAGTCGCGGCCCTGGATCGCGGTCACGATCGTCCCCGTCCGATTCGCGTCCAGAAACGCGAACGAGGCCGACTGGTGCCCGCCCGTCCCCGCGTAGGCGTCGTAGCGCACGACCGACGTGTTCGTGATCGACCCGTCGACGCGCCGGTCGACCCGCGAGAGCGCGGCCGCGATCTCGTCCACGGCGCCGTGGAGGTCGTCGATCCGCCCCTGCAGCGAGACCGCGAAGTCGACGAGGTCGGAGCGGCCGCCTCCGAGGAGCACGCGCTGCGCCGCGCGGAGCCGCTTCACCCGCACCCAGAGCCAGAAGGAGAGCCCGAGCGCGACCGCGGCGGCCGCCGCTGCGGCGATCGCGACGACGAGGCTCGTGGTCACTCGACCGAGAAGATGACCTTGTACTCGGCGGAGTTGTTGGCTGTGTTCTTCTCGCCGGGCACCGGGTCGACGTCGATCCGCAGGGTGCGGAGCTCGCCGAAGTCGATCGAGGGGAAGTCCCGGAACACGACCGTCTTGGTCTCGTCCGGGTTGATCAGGTCGATCGTCTGCTTCTTGACGACGGGGGTCGGGCTCTGCTGGATCGTCAGGGTCACGGTGATCTTGACCTCCTGGTTGTCGCCGGTGTCCTGCACGGCGACGGCGAAGGCGAGGTCGGTGGAGGCGACGATCGTGTTCTCGGCGCTGGTCGAGAGCGCCTGGCCGCCCGGGAGCGCCTTGACGGAGAGGATCCCCGTCCCGTGCAGGCCGCTCGAGGTCGTGCCGGTCGAGGTGGTGCCGTTGATCCGCTGCCAGATCGGGACCATCGAGCGCGTGCTCGCAAGGTCGGCCGTCTGGACGAAGTTGGAGTCGGGCACCTCGACGCCGCTGATGTCCTGGGCACGCAGCTCGGCGATCGCGGGCGTCTTGAACAGGTCGTCCCAGATCACGTCGCTGGCGACGAGCCGCTGCGCCTGCGCAGCGAGGAGCGCGCCCGCGGCGGCCGCGTCCTTCGAGGCGCGCGTGTTCTTGAACTCGGCCGCGAGCCCTTCGAGCCCGGTGACCCGGAACCCGAGCGCCTCGAGCAGGCTCTGGTGGGCCGGACGGAGCGGCCCCGGGACGTCGAGCTTCTCGGCGTTGTCGGAGCTGATCTTCTGCTGCTGCACCAGCCCGGCGAGCTGCTTGTCGAGATCGGCGGGCTTCAGGCCGGGCGTGGTCAGGACGTCGTTCAGCTCGCGCCCGACGCGCTCGGACGAGTTCGCGACCGAGGTCACGTCCTCGAGGTACGTGCGGTAGGCGTCGCGCTTCTTGTTCGCCTGGCAGCTCTGCGTCCAGAGGACGAGCAGGACGACGATCAGGATCGCGAACGCGATCAGGCCCATCAGCCTCAGCAGCGGCGTGAAGCCGGCCCCGGGGCGGAGCGGCCGGATCGGGCGGCGGGGCCCTCTCGGTCCCTTCGGCCCGCGCGGGCCCCGCGGGCCGTTGCCGAGCGGGTTCCGGAGCGTGCGTTCGCGCCCCGACGCCTCCTGGGTCTCAGGCTCGTCGAAGAAGTCGAACTCGAAGTCGGGCTCGCGGCTACTCAAGACAGTCAGGGTTGAACGTGTCCACTGTAACGGGTGCTTCGGCCTGAAAAGGACTTTCTCCTGCCACGGCCAACGCAGAGAGACCGTGTCCACGGCCGCCAGCGCACTCCCGTTCGATCAGCTCGTCCTCGGCCGCTACCGGCCCCTGCGCCCGCTCGGGAGCGGCGCGTCGGGATCCGTCTGGCTGGCGCGGGACGAGCAGAACGGGCTCGACGTGGCGCTGAAGATCGTCCCACGCGAGGGCAAGGCCGCGTTTCGCGCCGAGCGGGAGGCCGAGGCAGCTACCCGGCTCCGGCACGAGCGCTGCCTCCGCTCCTACGGCTTCGGCTCCGACGCGGGCCACGTCTACATCGCCTACGAGTACGTCGGCGGCCGCACGCTCCGCGAGGCGATGCGCGGCGGCGAGCTGACCGACCCGCGCGCGATCGAGGCGGCTGCGCAGATCCTCGAGGGGCTCGCGCACGCGCACGGGCGCGGGATCACCCACCGCGATGTCAAGCCCTCGAACGTCCTCCTCCTGGACGAGGAGCGCGTTTCGATCCGGCTGATCGACTTCGGGCTCGCCCGCTTCGACGAGGCCGAGACCCTGACCGCCGTCGGCGACGTCCCCGGCACGCTCGCCTACATCACGCCGGAGCGGCTCGCCGGCGAGGAGGCGAGCCCTGCCGCCGACGTCTGGGGCGTCGGGATCCTGCTCTGGGAGTCGCTCGCCGGCAAGCACCCGTTCTGGGGGATCCCGATCCAGGCGATGGCGAGCGCGATCGAGCGCGGCGCGCCGCCACTCGTGGACGAGCGCCCCGACCTGCCCCAGCGCCTGCTCGTCGCGATCGATCGCGCGCTCGCGCCCGACCCGGGCCGCCGCCCGTCCGCGGCAGCGCTCGCACACGAGCTCCGCGAGGCGTTCAAGCCCCGCCGCCGCGGGAAGGCGGCGAAGCCGAGGACGGCGCCGCGCCCCAAGGGAGTAAGTGTTGTTTCAACACAAAGTCCGATCGCCCACGCGCTGCCGCCGCTCGCGGCCGGGGCGGCCACGCTCGCCGGCGCCACCGCGCTTCCCTTCTTCCCCACCGGCTGGGCCGCCGCGCTCGCGCTCGGCGCGGCAGCGCTGACGCTCGTCCGGCCTCGAGCCGGGCTCGCGCTCGCACTGGCTGCGCCTGCCCTGCCCCTCGGGAACCTGTCCCTGGGTCTGTCCCTGCTCTACGCGGCTCTGGCGGCGGGCTGGCTCGCGCTCTCGTGGCGGGAGCCCCGCACCGGCCTCGCCTTCCTCATAGGGCCGCTCCTGGCCCCGATCGGGCTGATCGGGCTGGTGCCGCTCGCCCTCCAGCCCGTTCGCGACCCGCTCCGGCGCGCCTCCCAGGCGCTCGCCGCCGTTGCGGTCGCGACCGTCGCCGCCGGCCTGCGGGGCGAGGGTCTGCCGTTCGGCGCTGGAGCAAGTGTTGATTCAACACAAAGTCTGCTCGCCGGGGTCGCGAGCCCCCTGGAGGCGTGGCGGATCCTCGCGCACGCGTTCCCGCCCGCCGTCGGGCTGGAGGCGCTCGCGCTGGCGGCCGTCGCCTTGGCGATCCCGTACGCGACCGGGCTCTGGCGGATCGCGCTTCTCGGGGCCGGGTTCCTCGCGGCCACGCTCCTGCTCGCACCGACCGCCCCCGCCCTCCCGCTCGTCGCCGCCGTGTGGGTCACCTGCGCCCTGCTGGGCTGGCGCAGGGCGCATTAGACTCGGCCGAAGGGGGAACCGTCCTCCGTCGGCATGAGTGTCCTCCGGAACATCGAGCAGAAGATCGAAGGCCTCTTCGAGGGGATGTTCGGCCGTGCCTTCCGCACCCACGTCCAGCCGGTCGAGCTGGCGCGGAAGCTCGCGAAGGAGATGGACGAGCACCGCTCGATCTCCGTCTCGCGCGTCTACGTCCCCAACGAGTACACCGTCTACCTTGCCGGCGACGACCGGGAGCAGTTCTCGAGCTACGAGGGCTCGCTGATCGGGGAGCTGCAGGACTACCTCCTCGAGCACGCCCGCCGCGAGAGCTACGCGACGCTGACCCCGCCGAAGGTGCTGCTCAAGACCGACACCGACCTCTCGATCGGCGGGTTCGGGATCGCGACCCGGATGGTGCAGCCGGAGGGGAAGCGGGGGCCGACACCGGACGAGCCCGCCGAGCAGGTCGAGCCGGGCGCGACGATGATCTACAAGCCGAAGGCGCCGGTCCCGACCGAGGCCGCCTCGCCGGTCGACCTCGGGATCGAGCGCGAGCAGTTCTCGCTGACGATGAACGGCGAGAAGCACCTCCTCGCCGAGCGCCGCGCTGTCCTCGGCCGCTCGAAGGAGGCCGACATCCAGGTGCCCGACACGAACGTCTCGCGGCGGCACGCCGAGGTGCGCCAGGAGGGCTCGGCCTGGTGGCTCGTCGACCTCGACTCGACGAACGGGACGGCGCTGAACGGGAAGCGGGTCAGCCGCGCCAAGCTCTCGCCGGGAGACACGATCACACTCGGAGACCTCGACCTCCACTTCGCGCTGGAGGAGCCGTCGTGAACATCCAGGTCGACGAGGCGCTCCTCGTTCTGAAGATCGCCTTCATCGTCCTGCTCTACCTCTTCATCTGGCGGATCGTTCGCAGCGCCAGCCGCGACTTCCACCAGGGCCCCGCACAGGAGAGCATGATCATCGCGCCCGGCCAGGCGGCCGCCGCCGGCCTCTCGCCCCAGACCCTGAAGGCGCGGCTCGTCGTGCTGAAGAGCCCCGCGCTCGACCCGGGCGAGGAGATCCCCGTGGACTCGTTCCCCGTCTCGATCGGCCGCGGCGGCCAGAACGACGTCCCGCTCGACGGGGACGAGTTCTCGTCCGCCCAGCACGCGCGCTTCGAGGCGCGCCGGGACGGGCTCTGGGTCGAGGACACCGGCTCGACGAACGGGACCTTCGTGAACGGTGCCCGGGTGACGAGTCCGCGCAGGCTGGGCAAAGGAGACGTCGTGCGCGTCGGACAGACGGACTTCAGGGTGGATCTGTGATCCTCGGTGCCTCCGCGGGCGCGACCGACACCGGCCGCCGCCGCCGCCACAACGAGGACTCGTACGTCTGCGAGCCGCCCCTCTTCGCGATCGCGGACGGGATGGGCGGCGCCCAGGCCGGCGAGGTCGCGTCGCGGCTCGCCGCCGCCGTGCTCGAGGAGACGCGCGGGGACGACCTCGCGGGCGAGCAGCTCGTCGCCGAGCTGATCCAGGAGGCGAACCGCCGCGTCTTCCAGCGCTCCAGCGAGGACGCCGCCGTCTCGGGGATGGGCACGACCATGACGGTCGCCCTCGTCGCCGACGACGCCGCCTCCCTCGTGATCGGCCACGTCGGCGACTCGCGCGCCTACCGGATCCGCGGCGGCGCGCTCGAGCAGCTGACGCACGACCACTCGCTCGTGGGCGAGCTGATCCGAAGCGGCCGCCTCTCGCCCGAGGAGGCCGAGTCGCACCCACAGCGCTCCGTGATCACCCGCGCCGTGGGGACGGAGCCGGACGTGGACGTGGACACCTTCACGACCGAGACGGAGCCGGGCGACATCTACCTGCTCTGCTCGGACGGGCTGACGGACATGCTCTCCGACGCCGAGATCCAGGGCCTCGTTGCGGGCAACGAGCTCGACCGTGCTCTCGACGGCTTGATCCGGGCAGCCAACTCGAACGGCGGCGAGGACAACATCACCGCCGTCGCCTTCGAGATCGCCGACGGCACGGCCGCCACGGACGAGACGGCGCGAATGCCCGCCGTCACCGACCCGGAACCTGAGCCGGCGCAGGACGACGAGGACACGCTCTCGGGGCTCGAGGCCGTTCCGGCCGTCGACACGGCCGTCTTCTCCGCGGACGAGCTGCGCGACCACATCGAGACGGCGCCGCCCGCGCGGCCCGCTCGTGGGCGCACGCGCAGGACCCTGCCCTTCCTTCTGCTCGTGGTCGTGCTCGTCGCGATCGCACTGCTCGTGGTCTGGGGGCTCACCCGCTGACGGCTCGGAATCGCGAGCTTCTCAACCTGGTCGCCGTGAGCCTGCTCACCGCGATCGGCTTCGCCAGCGTCTACATCGCCCGCTCCGAGCTCGTCTCGACGGCGTCGCTGACGTACGCCGGGATCTTCGTCGGCCTCTACCTGGTCGCGCACGTGCTCGCGCGGATCGTCGTCCCCTATGCCGACCCGTACCTGCTCCCGATCGCGGCGCTGCTCTCGGCCGTCGGCGTGACGATGATCTACCGGCTCAACCCGGACGACGCCTTCCGCCAGAGTCTCTGGGTGGTGATCGGCGTGGCGGCGTTCGGGGGGACGCTGCTCGCACTCCGGCACGACTACCGGCGGGTCGAGAGCTACAAGTACCTGCTCGGGATCGCCTCGCTCGTGCTGCTGGCGCTGCCCGCCGCGCCCCTGATCGGCCAGACGATCAACGGCGCGCGGCTCTGGGTCAAGGTCGGCGCCTTCCAGTTCCAGCCGGGCGAGCTGGCGAAGATCCTCCTGATCGTCTTCCTGGCCGGCTACCTGCGCGACAAGCGCGAGGTGCTCGCCCAGGGCCGGCTCAAGGACTTCGGGCCGCTGCTCGTGATCTGGGGCGCCGCGATGCTCGTCCTGCTCCAGACGAACGACCTCGGGAGCGCCCTGCTCCAGTTCGGGATCTTCCTCGCGATGCTCTACGTCGCGACCGGCAAGACCTGGTTCGTCGGCGCGGGGCTCGCGCTCTTCCTGCTCGGCTCCGCCGTGATCTACCAGTTCGTCTCCCACGTCCAGGAGCGGGTGACGATCTGGCTCCATCCGTGGACCGACCACCCCGTCTACTGCGCGACGACCGGGGAGATGGCGCTCCGCCAGGATTGCGGCTCCTTCCAGCTCGTCAAGAGCCTCTACTCGATCGGGAACGGCGGCTACGGCGGCACGGGCCTCGGGCAGGGCACCTTCACGACGACGGCCGGCGACCCGATCATTCCGTTCCTCAACACCGACTTCATCTACTCGGCGATCGCGCAGGAGCTCGGCCTGATCGGCTCCGCTGCGGTGCTGCTGGTCTTCATGCTCTTCATCGCGCGCGGGATGCGCGTCGCGCTCTCCGCCGACGACGGCTTCTCGAAGCTGCTCGCGGCCGGCCTCACCTTCGGGTTCGCGCTGCAGACGTTCATCATCGTCGGTGGCGTCCTCCGGGTGATCCCGCTGACGGGGATCACGCTCCCGTTCATCTCCTACGGCGGCTCGAGCGTCGTCGCCAACTTCGTCCTCCTGGCGGGACTCCTCCTCGTCTCCAACCGGGCGAACGCACCCAGATGAACGACCAGATCCGCAAGCTCGCGATCGTGGCGACGGGGCTGATCGTCGTCCTGGTCGTCGCCACGACCTACTGGCAGGCGTGGGCGCCCGGCGACCTCGCCGACCGCCAGGACAACCAGATCCAGCGCGTGGCTCAGTTCACGATCAAGCGCGGCGAGATCCTGAGCGGGGCCGGGGCGCCGCTCGCCGTCAACGAGGCCGAGCGCGTCTCCGGCAAGACCCTCTACTTCCGCCGCTACCCGCAGCACGGGCTCGCCGCCCACGTCGTCGGCTACTCCACCCAGTCCCGGGCCCGCTCCGGGCTCGAGCGCTCGATGAACGACTACCTGACCGGCGCGAACGCGAACCTGAGCACGGTGCTCGGGACGACGCTCGACAAGCTCAAGGGCGCGACGGTGACGGGCAACAGCCTGCGGCTGACGCTCAACCTGAAGGCGCAGCGAGCCGCGCTGGAGGCGCTCGGCGGGCGCTGCGGCTCCGTGGTCGCGCTCGACGTCAAGACCGGCAAGGTGCTCGTGATGGCGAGCGTGCCCACGTTCGACCCGAACGTGATCGAGAAGGACTTCGGCGCGATCGACCAGATCGGCGCGCCCTGCAAGCCGGTGGCCCCGCTGATCAACCGCGCCACCGACGGCCTCTACGCGCCGGGCTCGACGTTCAAGGTCGTGACGGCCGCCGCGGCGATCGACTCCGGCGAGTTCACGCCGTCCTCGCGCTTCGTCGACCCGGGCTACTGCGAGGTCTACGGCAAGCGCGTGAACAACTACGACACGACGCGCCCGTTCGGGGAGCTCGATCTCCGGACGGCGCTCCAGAACTCGGTCAACTCCGTCTTCTGCAACATCGGCAAGAAGCTCGGGGCGAAGAAGCTCGTCGAGTACGCGAAGCGCTTCGGCTTCTACTCCGAGCCGCCGCTCGAGACGCCTTCGAACGAGCGCGTCCCGAGCGGGCTCTACGACAACGGCGAGCTCTTCGATCCGAAGGACGACAACGCGGTCGACGCGGGGCGCTTCGCCTTCGGTCAGGAGCGGCTGCTGGTGACGCCGCTCCAGATGGCGATGGTCTCGGCGGCGATCGCGAACGGCGGTGCGGTGATGCGGCCGTACGTCGTCGACCGGATCGTGGGGCCGAAGGGCGCGACCGTGATGCGGACGAAGCCGGACGAGCTCGGTCGCGCCGTCAAGTCCGAGACAGCCGCGGAGGTGCAGGCGATGATGCAGAGCGTCGTCGAGGGCGGCACCGGCACCGCCGCCCGGATCTCCGGCCTCATCGTCGGCGGCAAGACGGGCACGGCGGAGACCGGCGTCGCGGGCAGGAACACGACGTGGTTCATCTGCTGGGCGGGCAAGGACCGGCCCGAGGTGGCCGTCGCGGTCGTCGTCGAGCAGCAGAACTCCACGGGCGGCGCGACGGCAGCCCCGGTCGCCCGGCTGGTCTTGCAGGCACTCTTCCCGGAGGCGGCGAACTCCTAGATCTCCCGATGGCGCGCGATTCCCTCATCGACACGCTCTTCGACGGTCGCTACCAGATCGTGCGGAAGCTCGGCTCCGGCGGCATGGCGAACGTCTATCTCGCCGAGGACCAGGAGCTCGGCCGCCGGGTCGCGATCAAGATCCTCGACGACCGGCACGCGAGCGACGAGCAGTTCGTGGAGCGCTTCCGGCGTGAGGCCCAGAACGCCGCGGGCCTCTCCCACCCGAACATCGTCTCGATCTACGACCGGGGCGAAGCCGAGGGCACCTACTACATCGCGATGGAGTACGTCGAGGGGCGGACGCTGAAGGAGCTGATCGTCGCACGCGGCCCCTCGCCGATCGGGATCGGAGTCGACTACACGCGCCAGATCCTCTCCGCGCTGCGCTTCGCGCACCGGAACGGGATCGTCCACCGCGACATCAAGCCGCACAACGTGATCGTGGACGGCGAGGGCCGCGTCAAGGTGATGGACTTCGGGATCGCCCGGGCCGGGACGAGCCAGATGACGGAGGCGGGCTCGATCATCGGGACCGCGCAATACCTCTCGCCGGAGCAGGCGCGCGGCGCCCCAGTCGACCAGACCTCCGACCTCTACTCGACGGGGATCGTCCTCTACGAGCTCCTGACGGGCGGGGTGCCGTTCAACGGCGAGACGCCGGTCGAGATCGCGATGAAGCACCTCTCGCAGACGCCCGCGCCGGCATCGAGCCACCGGCCCGAGATCCCGCGCGACCTCGACTACGTGATCACGCGCGCCCTCGCGAAGGAGCCGGCCGACCGCTACCACTCGGCCGAGGAGATGGACGCCGATCTGGAACGGATCGCCCGCGGGATCGGCGTCTCCGCCGAGACCGCAGAGGCGGCCACGAGCGTGCTCTCCCGCCCCGACCTCACCGAGGGCGCGACCACGATCCGGCCGCCCGGCGCCGCCACGGCCGCCTCGACCACCTACACGCCGGGCCGCTACTACGAGTACGACGACACCCGCAGCCGCCGCTCGGTCGGGCCCTGGCTGGCCGGCCTGCTCCTCTTTGCCCTGATCCTCGTCGGCGGCTTCTTCGCCTACAGCCGAATCCAGGACCAGCTCAGCTCGACCGCTCAGGTCACGGTCCCCGACGTCGTCGGCCTGAAGGAACAGCTCGCGGTCGCGAACATCAAGGCGAAGGGGCTCGAGGCGAACATCCGGCGCGAGTCCGACTCCGAGGTCCCGCAGGGCACGGTCGTCTCCCAGGATCCCGAGCCGCCGGTGAAGATCGAGAAGGGGAACTTCGTCACGATCGTCGTCTCGACCGGCAAGCCGAAGGTGCGGGTCCCCGGCGTGGTCGGGAAGAGCCGCGACGACGCCGTCTCCGAGCTGACCTCGGCGGGGTTGAAACCGAAGGTGGTCAAGGTGCCGTCGAACCAGGCGGTGGACACCGTCACCGCCCAGGCGCCGAAGGCGAACACGGAGGTGATCGAGGGTACCGAGATCCGAATCAACGTCTCCTCCGGCCCGAAGCCGCTCGCGGTCCCGAACGTCGTCGGCACTGCGTACGAGTCCGCCGCCTCCCAGCTCCAGGGAGCGGGCTTCGCGGTGGCGCGCGAGGACGTGGACTCTGTCGAGGCGGAAGGAATCGTCGTCGGCCAGGATCCGGGCGGGAACTCTCTTGCCTCGAAGGGCTCCACGATCACCCTGCAGGTCTCGAAGGGGCCCAAGACCTCCGGGATCCCGGACGTGACGAGCCAGGACGTCGACTCGGCACGGACCCAGCTCCGAGGGGCAGGGTTCAAGGTGAGCGTCGTCCGCGAGGACACGAACGACCCGACCCTCGACGGCATCGTTACGTCGCAGGATCCGCAGGGCGGCGAGCAGGCCGAGCCCGGCTCGACCGTGACGATCTTCGTCGGCCGCTTCGTCCCGGTGGTGACGACCACCACCCCCACCGACACAGTCCCGTGAGCGGGCGCATCCGGGTCGCCGTCCTCGCGGGCGGCCGCTCCAGCGAGCACGAGATCTCCCTCGCCTCGGCGCGCTCCGTCCTGGCGGCGCTCGACCCCGCCCGCTACGAGGTGGTCGAGATCGCGATCGGGCGCGAGGGCCGCTGGGAGCTCGGGGGCGGGACGCGCGCGCTGGGAGAAAGTGTTGATTCAACACAAAGTCCGGTGGAGAGCCTGCCCGTGCTCGCCGAGCACGCGTCGCCCGCGCAGGCGCTCGGCTCGGTCGACGTCGTGATCCCGGTCCTGCACGGCCCGTTCGGCGAGGACGGGACGGTGCAGGGGCTGCTGGAGCTGGCGGGTGTCCCCTACGTCGGCGCCGGCGTCGCCGCCTCGGCGCTCTGCATGGACAAGGATCTCTTCAAGGCAGTGCTGCGCGACCGCGGGATCCCGGTCGCGCGCAACGTCACCCTCCGGCTCGGCGACGCGATCCACAACCCGTTCGGCTTCCCCGTCTTCGTCAAGCCGGCCCGGCTCGGCTCGTCGGTCGGGATCTCGAAGGCGCACGACGAGGCCGAGCTCGAGGCGGCCGTCGCGCTCGCGCGCCGCCACGACGAGAAGGTGCTCGTCGAGGAGCTGCTCGTGGGCACGGAGGTCGAGGTCGGCGTCCTCGGCAACCTCAGCCCGGCTCCGGTCGCCTCGGTGGTCGGCGAGATCGTCCCCCACGCCGAGTGGTACGACTACGCCGCCAAGTACGAGGCCGGCGGCTCGGACATCGTCATTCCAGCCCGGCTCCCCGAGGAGACGGCCCGCCGCGTCCAGGAGGTTGCCGTCGAGGCCTTCGTGGCGACCGAGTGCGAGGGGATGGCCCGCGTCGACTTCTTCGTGCTGGAGGACGGGACGCCGGTCGTGAACGAGCTGAACACGATCCCCGGCTTCACCGAGACGAGCGTGTACTCACGGCTCTTCGAGGCGTCCGGGATCCCGTACGTGGAGCTGCTCGACCGGCTGATCGGGCTGGCGCTGGAGCGGCACGAGCGCCGCTCGCACCTCGAGTACTAGCGGGCCGTGACCTCGTTCACGTGGGCCCGGCCGTCCAGCTCGGTGATCCACACGAGCAGGTAGCGGGCCTTGGCGTCCGAGAGCTCCCACGTGGTCGTCGAATCGACGGTCTTGCTCTCGCCGACGGTCTCGAAGCCGCCGCTCGGCGAGTCGCTCTCCTTGATCTCGGCGGTGTAGCCGGGCGTGTCCGTGGTCACCGTCACGCTCGAGATGTCGCGCACCGAGCCTGCGTCGAGGACGACGCCGACGCCGCTCTTCAGCGCGCTGAAGCTGCTCCGGTAGGTCGAGGTCGTCCAGTAAGTCGCAGGGTCGCCGTCGGCCGCGCTCGCGACCGCCTCCGGGTGCTCGACGCCGTCATCCCCCTCCGGGTCGTAGGAGCCGATCCCCGAAAGCGCGATCGCCGACGTGTCCACCGGCCCGCCGGAGGCACCGTTGCCGTCATTGCGCACGAAGAGCAGCCCACCGACCACGAGCGCGAAGACGAGCGCGCCGAGCAGGGCGTAGAGGAGCGCATGCGGTGCCCGCCTCGCCCCCGGCGCCACCGCGACCCGCTGCCTGCGGGAGACGCGCTGTTTCCGGGGCCGGCTCTGCTTGCGTACTGGGCTCTTGACGATCATCGTCGCGTCCCCGTCCGGACGGCCGTCCAGCTCGGCGAGGCACGCCTGGAGCTCCTCGACGACGGCGCCCATCCCCGCAGGGCGGTCGCCGGGCTCCTTCGCCATGCACCGCTCGACGAGCGAGGCCAGGCGGAGCGGGCAGTCGGGGCGCTTCTCGAGCAGGCTGGGCACGTCCTCATTGACGTGGCGCATCGCCACGGTCAGGAAGTTGTCGCCGGCGAAGGGCACGTCGCCCGCGAGCAGCTCGTAGAGGACGACGCCGAAGGAGTAGACGTCGGTCTGGGCGTCGACGCGCTCGCCGCGCGCCTGCTCCGGCGCGATGTAGTGGCTCGTTCCGAGCACGGTTCCGGTCTGCGTCTGGCCGACGGCGTCGAGGGAGCGGGCGATCCCGAAGTCGGTCACCTTCGCGTGGCCGTCGCTGTTCACGAGCACGTTCTGGGGCTTGATGTCGCGGTGGATCAGGCCGGAGTTGTGGGCGAAGACAAGCGCGCGGCCGACCTCGAGACCGAATTCGATCGCGCGGCGCACCGGGAGGGGGCCGCCGCGATCGACCAGGTCCTTGAGCGTCTCGCCCTCGATGAACTCGAAGACGATGAACTGGCGTCCGTCCTCCTCGCCGCGGTCGATCACCGTCACGATCCCGGGGTGCGAGAGTTGCGCGGCCGCGCGCGCCTCGCTGCGGAAGCGCGCGACGTAGTCCTCGTCCTCCCCGAAGTGGTCGTGCAGGATCTTGAGCGCGACGTTGCGCTCGAGCTGAGTGTCGTGCGCGCAGTAGACGACGGACATCCCGCCTCTGCCGACGACGTCCTTCAGCTCGTACCGGTCCGCGATGAGTTGGCCCACTGTCACCAACGTAGCGTTCCCAGGCGCGGGAAAACCTAGTCGCGCGGGAGGACGCTCTCGAGCGCCTCTTCCCAGACCGCGAGCGCCTCGTCCAGCTCGGCGTCCGTGATCACGAGCGGGCACAGCACCCGAATGCAGTTCGAGTGCACGCCGGCTCGGAGCAGGAGCAGGCCCCGCTCGGTCGCCGCGTCGATCACGGCCTGGGCGAGATCCGGGGCGGGCTCTCGCGTGGCGGGGTCGCGGACGAGCTCGAGTGCGAGCATCGCGCCGAGCCCGCGGACCTCGCCGATCTCCGGATGGCGCTCCTGCCAGGAGAGCATCCGTGTCCGCATCGCGTCGCCGATCGTGTTCGCGCGCCCGACGAGCTCCTCGTCGTCGATCACGTCGAGGACGACGAGCGCGGCGGCCTGCGCGACGGGGTTGCCGACGTACGTGCCGCCGACGGCGCCATCGTGGGCCGAATCCATGATCGACGCCTTGCCGAGCACACCCGAGAGCGGCAGGCCGGCGGCGATCGACTTGGCGAGCGTGATCAGGTCGGGCTCGACTCCCGAATGCTCGATCGCGAGGAAGCGGCCCGTGCGGGCAAAGCCACTCTGCACCTCGTCTGCGATCAGCACGATCCCGTGCCGGTCGCAGATCTCGCGGAGCGCGCGCAGGTACTCGACCGGCGCGGGATGGAAGCCACCCTCGCCCTGGACGGGCTCGATGATGATCGCCGCGACCTGCTCGGGCGCGACCTGCGTCAGGAAGAGCTGGTCGAGCGCGGCGAGCGCCGTCTCGGTGTCGGGGCCGCGGTAGGGCTGCGGGAACGGGATCCGGTAGACCTCGGGCGCGAGCGGCCCCATCCCGATCTTGTACGGGTGCGGCTTGGAGGTCAGCGTCATCGAGAGGAGCGTGCGGCCGTGGAAGGCGCCCTCGTAGGCGATCACGGCGGGGCGGCCGGTGTGGAGGCGCGCGAACTTGACCGCGTTCTCGACTGCCTCGGTGCCGGCGTTGAAGAAGACGGCCTTGGCGGGAACCGTGAACGGGGCCCGCTCGAGCAGGCGCTCGGCGAGCTCGACGTACGACTCGTAGGGGACGATCGTGAAGTCGGTGTGCGCGAAGCGGGAGAGCTGCTCCGTCGCGGCCTCGACGACGCGCGGGTGCGCGTGGCCCGTGTTCAGACAGCCGACGCCGCCGGTGAAGTCGAGGAACGTGTTCCCGTCGACGTCGGTGAGGCGGGCGCCCCGACCCTCGTGCGCCACGACCGGGATCAAGATCGACTTGGCGTTCGCGATCACGCGCTCCTTGCGGGCGAGGATCTGCTGGGAGCGCGGCCCCGGGACGGCGGTGCGCAGCTCGATCGACTTGGTCGTGGCCATAGGCTGCAGAATAGCCGAGCGAGGAGCTATCTGCATACGTGAATAGTGACCATACATTCGAGCAGGACCTGGGCGACAACCCGCTCGCCGCATTCTCCCACTGGTTCGCCGAGGCGGGCGAGGCGGGGATCGCGTTCCCGGAGGCGGCCGCGCTGGCGACAGCGACCGCGGCGGGCAGGCCCTCCGTCCGGATGGTGCTGGTCAAGTCGATGGACGAGCGCGGCTTCGGCTTCTTCACGAACCGCGAGAGCCGCAAGGGCGGGGAGCTGGCCGCGAACCCCTGGGCGGCGCTCCTCTTCCACTGGCCGGAGCTCCGGCGCCAGGTCCGCGCCGAGGGCCCCGTCGAGCCGATGGACGAGGATGAGTCGGCAGCGTATTTCGCGAGCCGCCCCGTCGGGAGCCGCCTCGCCGCCTGGGCGTCCCCGCAGAGCCGCCCGCTCGCCGACCGGGCCGAGCTCGAGCGCCTGTACGCGGAGGTGGAGGCTCGCCTGGGCGACGACCCCGCGCTGCCGCCGTTCTGGGGCGGCTTCCGGCTCGTCCCGGACGCGATCGAGCTGTGGCAGCACGGCGAGGACCGGCTGCACGACCGCGTCCGCTTCGAGCGCGACGGCGGCAGGTGGCGCGGGGAGCGGCTCGGGCCCTAGC
>JBBQHQ010000042.1:0-17273 GCA_038324115.1 Gaiellales bacterium | reverse complement strand
GGGGGGGGGGCTGGGGGCGGGCGGGCTGTTTGTGTTTGTGTGGGGGGGGGTGGGCGCTCTCCCCCACCCCCCACACACCCACGGCGGGGGGGGGGGGGGGCTCCACCGGCCCCCCCCCCCCCGGGAGCGCGCCGAAGGCCGCGACTCATTCGTAGACCTCTCTGTACTTGCGAACGAGCCGGATCGCGACCACGTTCATCGCCAGGGTGAGCAGGAACAGAGTGGCGCCGACCGCGAAGATCGTCTTGTACTCGAGCGAGCCGGTGGGGACGTCGCCGGCGCCGGTGGCGGCGATGAACGCCGTCATCGTCTCGGCCGCCTGGCGGGGGTCGAAGGTCAGGTTGGGCTGCTGGCCCATCGCGACGAGCACGATCATCGTCTCGCCGATCGCCCGCGAGATCGCCAGCACGAACGAGGCGACGATCCCGGAGACTGCGGCGGGGACGACGATCCGGGTCGCCACCTGCACCTTGCTCGAGCCGAGCGCGTAGGCGCCGTCGCGCAGCTCCCGCGGCACCGCCCCCATCGCGTCCTCGGAGAGCGAGGCGACGGTCGGGAGCAGCATCACGCCCATCACGAGCCCGGCGGAGAGCGTGTTGAAGATGTCGACGTGGATCCCGAGGTCGCGCAGGAGCGGCGTCACGAAGGTGAGTGCGAAGTAGCCGAAGACGATCGTCGGGATCCCCGCGAGCAGCTCGAGCGCGGGCTTGACGATCGCCTGGGTGCGGCGCCCGGCGTACTCGCTCATGTAGATCGCGGCGCCGAGGCCGAGCGGCATCGCGACGAGGCTCGCGATCGCGGTGACGAGGAGCGTCCCGCCGATCAGCGGGAGGACCCCGAAGCTCGAGGGAGTGAAGAGGGGCGACCAGTCGGTGCCGGTGAAGAAGTCGAGCAGCGAGACCTGGCGGAAGAAGTCGATCGCGGGCGCAAACAGCGCGACCACGATCCCGACGGTCGTCGCGACGGAGACGAGTGCGCAGAGGCCGAGCACGCCCTTGACGACGTCCTCGCCGATCCTGCGCCTACCGGTGACGAGGTCGGGTCGGGCCGCAGCCTCCGGGGTCGCCACTAGCCGGTGACCTCCTGGACGGCGGCCTTGTAGTCGGACTTCGCCCGGATCAGCTGCTCGTCGGTGAGCGGGACGAACTGCGACTTCTCAGCGATCCGCGTCTCGTTGTCGAGCAGGTACTGGACGAAGGCCTCGACCTCCGGCCGCGCGAACGACGTCTTCTTGGCGTAGACGTAAAGGGGGCGCGAGAGCGGCTTGTAGGTGCCGTTCTGGGCGGTCTCGACGCTCGGCTCGACACAGCCGTCGCCGCCGTTGATCGGGACTGCCTTCAGCGTGTCCTGATTCTCTTCGTAGTACGAAAAGCCGAAGTAGCCGAGCCCGCCCTTCTCGCCGCCGACGCCCTGCACGACGACGTTGTCGTCCTCGCTCGCGGCATAGTCGGAGCGGCTCGCGCCCTCCTCGCCGTTGATCTCGCCGGTGAAGTAGTCGAACGTGCCCGAGTCGGTGCCCGGGCCGAAGAGCTTCAGCTTCTGGTCGGGGAACTCGGCATCGACCTGGTTCCAGTTCGAGACCTTCGATTTGGGCGCCCAGATCTTGTGGAGCTGCGGCACGGTCAGGCAGGTCGCCCAGGAGTTGTCCTTGTTCACGACGATCGTGAGCGCGTCGTTCGCGACCTGGAACTCGACGTAGTCGATCCCGGCCTTCTTGCAGAGCGCGGCCTCTTCGTCCTTGATCGGGCGCGAGGCGTCGGAGAGGTCCGTTTCGCCGCGGCAGAAGCGCTCGAAGCCGCCGCCGGTGCCGGAGACGCCGACCGTGATCTGCACGCCGGGCTCGACGCGCCGGAACTCCTCCGCAGCGGCGGTCGTGTACGGGCCGACCGTGCTGGATCCGTCGGCCTGGATCCGGCCGGAGAGGGAGCTGCCGTCGGCGGTGGTCGCTGCCGACCCCGAGGCGTCGCCGCGGCTGCCTGCGCCGCAGCCTGCGGCGAGCAGCGCGACGAGCAGGGCGGTACCGGCGAGACGCAAGGCGGGCGCGGGCATGGCCGGAGTGTTCCGGGGCTCGTGGAGCACGTGGGGCACGGCCTGGTGAAGATCGTGTGAAAGGGTGGTGAACGCGCTAGCGGCGCGGGAACAGGCAGCGGATCTCGAGCCCCTTCCCCCGGGCGCCGCGCGCCTCGACGGTCCCGCCCGCGGAGCCGACGATGTGCTTGACGATCGCCAGCCCCAGCCCGGTCCCGCGCGAGGCGCGGGAGCGATCAGCGCGGTAGAAGCGCTCGAAGAGTCGCGGCACGTCGGCCTCGTCCACGCCGCCGCCGTCGTCGGCGATCCGGAGGACGACGCCGCCGTCGCGGCGCTCGACGGAGAGGCGTGCCGTCGCGCCGGGCCCGGCGTACCGGATCGCATTCTCGGCGAGGTTGTGGGCGACCACCTGGAGCATCCGGGGCCTGACCTCGACGCTGGCGGCGGGGTCGCCCTCGACGAGGACGGTGACGCCTGCCCGGGCGGCGCGCTCCTCCAGGCCGGCCGCGACCTCGTGCAGCACGGGCAGCACCGGGGCCGCCCCGAGCGAGACGACGCGGGCGCCGGACTCGAGCTCGGAGAGGAAGAGCACCTCGTCGATCAGCTCACGGATCTGTTCGACCTCTCGTCGCGCCTGCTCGATCAGCTCCTGGACGTCCTCGCCGGGGAGCGTCGCGGTCTCGAGCAGCGAGAGGAGGCGCGCGAGCGGGGTCCGGAGCTCGTGCGAGACCGCCGCGGTGAAGCCGGAGCGCAGCTCCTCGTAGGCCGCGAGGTCGCCGACGTCGCTCAGGTAGACGAGCCGCTCCTCCCGGCCGCCGACGATGTAGGGGACGACGAGCGCCTGCTTGCCGGCGAGGAGCTCGTCGGGCAGCCGGTCGCCCTCGCGCACGCCGTCGACGGTCTGGCGCGCTCGCCGGCTCGACACGACGACGACACCTTCCGCGTCCAGCACGACCACGGCCTCGCGGCTCTCCTCGAGGAGGATCCGCCCCCGCTCGCCGTCGGCGTCCATCGCCCAAGCTTGTACCAGCACGGCCGTCCGCGGGCGCGTTCACCAGCCCGTTACCGGACGTTCACCGTCCCAGAGCCACCGCGTGCCGCATGATTCACGCGATGGCGAAGGTCTTGATCATCGAGGACGACGACGTGATCGCCCAGGGGATGGTGCGGCATCTGACCGTCGCGGGCTTCGACGCGATCGGCGTCGCCAACGGCGAGACCGGGCTCGCGCGGCTTCGCTACGAGAAGCCTGACGTCTGCGTGCTCGACCTGATGCTGCCCGGGCTCGACGGCTGGAAGGTGCTGGAGCAGGCGCGCGGCGAGGGGATCGGTACCCCGATCGTCGTCGTCAGCGCCCGCGGGACCGAGCACGACCGCGTCCACGCGCTCGAGATCGGCGCCGACGACTACCTCGTGAAGCCGTTCTCGATGAAGGAGCTCGTCGCGCGCGTCGGCGCTGCGGCCCGGCGAGGCACCCGGGCCCAGGAGTCGCGCCGCGGCGAGGAGATCGAGATCGAGGAGCTGCGGCTCGACCCGCGCAACGTCCAGGCCTATGTGGACGGGAAGAGCGCGGAGCTGACGCCGACCGAGTTCCGGCTGATCTACGCGCTCGCGACGGAGGAGGGGCGCGTCCTCACCCGTGACGAGCTGCTCCAGCGGGTCTGGGGCCGGCGCGCGTCGCACCGCGACCGCACCGTCGACGTCTTCGTCCGGAAGCTGCGCGAGAAGGTCGACCAGCCCGCGCCCCGCCACACCTTCATCCAGACGCGCTACGGGGTCGGCTACAAGCTCGAGGCGGCACCGAAGTAGCGGCTCGGTTCACGTCCGGGCCGGGCAGGTAGATTCCGGCTCGTGCTCACCCTCTTCCAGGCCGAGTGGTGCCCGCACTCCCGCCGCGTCCGCCAGCGGCTGACCGAGCTGATGCTCCCCTTCGTGGCGCTCCAGGTCGAGCCCGAGCAGGCCGACCGCGAGGAGCTGCGGGAGACGGCCGGAGACGACTCGATCCCGGTCCTGCTGACGGAGGACGGGGACACGATCAGCGGCTCGGACGAGATCGTCGCGTGGCTGGACGACAACTACGAGGAGCCCGAGCTCGCGGACGGGCACCGGGCGCAGGCGAGAGCGCACCGGACCTCGATGCTTTAAGCATCCGTCAGGTCCGCTTCGGTCAGGCCTTCTTGCCGACGTACATGATCACGAGGAAGCCCTGCGGGATGTTCGCGCGCGCGGCGGGGGTCTGCGAGATCACCTTGCCGACCTTGGTGGAGTCGGTCGTCGCGATCTGAATCGAGAGGGTCTCGAAGCTCGCGTCCACGAGCCGCTGCCGGCCACGGTCCTGGGTCTCGCCGACCACGTTCGGGACGCCGGTGTCGGGAGCGGGGTCCGGCCCCTTGGAGACGTTCACCTGAACGGTCTCGCCGCGGTTCAGCTCCGTCCCGGGATCCTGCGCCTGCGCGACCACCTCGCCCTTGGGCAGGTCGGAGGGGACCGGCTGGACGGCGACCTTGAGGTCGGCCTTGCCGAATGCCCGCGCCGCATCGGCGAGCTCGTCGCCGACGACGTCGGGCACCTTCGCCGTGGACGGCTGCTGCTCCGTGGTCGTCTTCGTTGTCGTCGTCGAGCCGCCCGAGGTGGTCGTGCCGCCGCCGCTGCTGCCCTGGGCGACGTTGATCCGAACGCTCGAGCCCTTGGGTGCGCTCTCTCCCGCGGAGGGGCTCTGCGCGACGACCGTCCCGGCCGCCTCGTCGGAAGGCACCTGGACGAGGTTCGGCTCGAAGCCGGCGTCGCGCAGCGTCGCCGATGCCTCGGAGGCGGGTTGGCCCACGACCGAGGGCACGTCGGAGGGCTCGGCGCCCTTGGAGGCGACGAGCGCCACCTGGCCGCCCTGCTTCAGCGCGGAGCCACCGGCCGGATCCTGCGAGACGATCACGCCTGCCGGCTTGTCCGAGTACTCCTGGGTCACCTTCGCGTCGAAGCCGGCGTCCTTCAGGTCGGCGAGCGCCTCCTCCGACTTCTGGCCGACGACGTCCGGAACCTGCTCCTTGCTCGGGCCCTTCGAGACCGTGAGCAGCACGGAGCCGCCCTGCTCGACCTTCGCCCCGGCCTCGGGTGCCTGGCTCATCACGACGCCCTTGGGCTTGGAGCCGGCCTCCTCGCGGGTGCCCGGCTCGAGCCCGGCCTGCCGGACGATCTCCTTGGCGCGGGCCTCGCGGACGCCGACCACCGAGGGGACGACGACCTGATCGGCCGTCGTCGTGGTGGCGCCCTTGTCGTCGCGCTGGTTGAAGTAATAGAGCGCACCGAGGCCGCCGAGGACGAGCAAGAGCAGCGCGAGCAGCCACGGCCAGATCGTCGGCGGCAGCCGCCGCGGCGGCTCCTCGACCTCCTCGACCTCTTCGTAGTGCTCGGCGGCGAGCGGCTCGCCGGCGACCACCGTCTCCTCGCCCCACTCGTCGCGGACGACCGTCTCGTCGACCGGATCGACGGGCTCGGTCGGCCCGCCGGGGTCGACGGGGTCGCGCGGATCGTCTGGGGGAGGGCTTGCCACAGTGCGCTCTCATCCCCACCGGCGTAGATTTCCAACCGTGGAGATCTACCGGACTCCCGACGAGCGCTTCGAGGGCCTGCCCGGCTACGACTTCGAGCCGCACTACCTCGAGCAGGACGGGCTCCGGCTGCACTACCTCGACGAGGGCTCCGGCCCGCCCGTGCTCCTCCTGCACGGCGAGCCGACCTGGTCGTACCTCTACCGGACGATCATCCCCGAGCTGACCGGCGGAGCCCGCGCGATCGCCCCCGATTACTTCGGCTTCGGCCGCTCGGACAAGCCCCTCGAGGTCGAGGACTACACCTACGACTTCCACACGGGCTCGATCCGCCGCCTCGTCGAGGAGCTCGACCTCCGCGACCTCACCGTCGTCGTCCAGGACTGGGGCGGCCCGATCGGGCTCCGCCTCGCCGTCGAGTCGCCCGAGCGCGTCGCGCGTCTCGTGATCATGAACACCGGGATCGGCACCGGCCGGCCTCCGTCGGAGGAATGGCTGCGCTTCCGCGCCTTCGTCCGCCGGCACGGGCGCGACCTCGTCCCCGGCCAGCTGCTCCGGCTCTCGGCGATCCAGCCGATGAGCGACGAGGTGCAGGAGGCCTACAACGCGCCCTGGCCGGGCCCCGAGTCGCGGGCGGGCGTCGTGGCGTTCCCCGAGCTCGTGCCGGCGGAGCCCGAGCACCCGAACACCGCACCGATGCGCGCTGTCCACGAGGCGCTCGGGCGCTGGGAGAAGCCGGCCCTCGTCCTCTTCTCCGACTCCGACCCGATCTTCTCTCCCGCCGTCGCCGACGCGATGGCGAGCCATATCCCCGGAGCGCTGCCGGCCGAGATCGTCGAGGGCGCCGGGCACTTCCTCCAGGAGGACCGCGGCCCCGAGATCGGCCGCCGGATCGCGGAGTTCATCGCCACGGACGCCTGACGCACGACTGCTACTCTTAACGTCATTAATGGTTAATGACGTTATCTCCGATCCCCTCGCCGTCGCCAACGACCTCCGTCCCGTCCTCCTCCGCCTCGCGCGCGGGCTGCGGCAGGAGACGGAGGACCTCGGGGTCACGAGCCGGCAGGTCACTCTCCTGTGGCTGATTCGCAGCCGCCCGGGGCTCAGCCTCAAGGAGCTCGCCGACGAGGAGCGGATCTCGGCGCCGGCGCTCTCAGGCCACGTCGACCGGCTCGTCAAGGCGGGCCTCGTCGAGCGCGTCCGCGACGAGGAGGACCGCCGGCGCGTCGGCCTGACCCTCACCGAGGAGGGCGGTCGCGTCCTCCGGAGCGTCCGCGCCCGCCGGACCTCCTGGCTCGCGGGCCGGCTCAAGGAGCTCGAGCCCGAGGAGCTGGAGGCCGTCGAGGCCGCGCTGGAACCGCTGCGGAGGCTTCTGTGAGCCGGATGCTGCTTGCGCTGAACGCGCGCACATTCGCGAGCCTGCAGCGGCACCGCAACTACCGCCTCTTCTTCACCGGCCAGCTCGTCTCGGTCATCGGGACGTGGATGCAGAACATCGCGCTCGCCTGGCTGGTGATCGAGCTCACCTCCTCCCCGCTCGCGGTCGGGCTGCTCGCGTTCTGCCGCTTCATCCCCTTCACGGTCTTCGGGCTCTTCGCAGGCGTGGTCGCCGACCGGTTCGACAACCGGCGGCTGATCCTCGTCACGCAGTCGGTCTCGATGAGCTTCTCGGCGCTGCTGACGATCCTCGTCTTCACCGGGCAGACGCCGCTCCCCGTCGTCTACTTGCTCGCAGTCCTCTCCAGCACCGCGACCGTCTTCGACGCGCCCGGCCGGCACGCGCTCACCTTCCAGATGGTCGGGCGCGACGAGCTGCCGAACGCGGTGGCATTGAACGCGAGCCTCTTCAACGCCTCGCGCGTGATCGGCCCCGCGGTCGCGGGCGTCCTGATCGCCGCGTTCGGCGTCGGGATCTGCTTCGCGATCAACACGGCGACGTTCGTGGCCGTGCTCGTCGGCTTGCTCCTGATGCGCAAGGAGGAGCTCTACCCCGTCGCCCGCGACCTGGAGCCGCCGACGATGATGCGCTCGATCGGCGAGGGGTTCGCCTACGTCCGCCGGACGCCCCAGGCGCGGCTCGTGCTCGCGATCGTGACCGTGATCAGCACCGTCGGCTTCAACTTCCACGTGATCCTGCCGCTCCTCGCGGATCAGACCCTGAAGGCCGGACCTGAGGTCTTCGGGATCCTCTCCGCGTTCTTCGGCGCGGGCGCCCTCGTCGGCGCGCTCCTTTCGGCGGCGTTCGGGCGGGCGAGCTGGAAGGTGCTCGTCGCCGGCACCCTCGGGTTCAGCCTCTCGCTCCTCGCGCTCGCGCCCGTCTCGAGCGTCTGGCCGGCAGCAGCCCTCCTCTTCGTCACCGGCACCTGCTTCACGCTCTGGACGTCGAACGCGAACTCGATCCTCCAGCTCGGCGCCCCCGACCACCTGCGCGGCCGCGTCGTCGGGCTCTACCTCTGGGCGTTTGCGGGCCTCGCCCCCGTCGGCGGCCTGCTCGCGGGCTGGCTGACCGCGGTCGGCGGCACCGAGCTCGCCTTCGCCGTCGCCGGCGTCACGGGCGTCCTGATGACCCTCTTGGCCGCCCGGGAGCTCGGGCACAGCGGCCTTCGGTTTTACATTCGCCGAACGTCCAGAGCATGACGTCCTGACAGATCGCGGCGACAATGCATAGGTGAAGCGCTCGCGGACCAAAGCCCTCTGGGCGATCGTCGGCCTCCTCGCCCTCAATGCCGTCCTCCTGGCGGCCCAGCCCGGGCTCGCCTTCTCGAACGGCCTCCCGAACAACGTCGCCGCCTACCTCTTCGGCCCCAAGCTCGTCCGCGCCGAGGTCGTGCTGAAGGACGGCCAGGGGCTGCGCGACTACCGGATCGACCGGGGCGTGATCCGCGCCACTTCCGCCGACTCGATCACGCTGCGCGAGCGCGACATGTCCCTCGTCAGGATCGAGGTCGCCGCCGACGCGGAGATCACCTTCCGCGGCCGCACCGTCGACCTCCGCAGGCTCCGGCGTGGGATGCTCGCAACCGTGATCCGCGACGGCGACGCCCCGGCGATCGAGATCCGCGCGGGGAGATGACCGCCCAGGCTCCGGCGGGGTCGCCGCAGCTGCTCCTCGTCGAGGACGAGGAGTCGATCGGCGCGCTCGTCAGCGCCTATCTCGAGCAGAGCGGCTACAGCGTCGAGTGGGTCACCTCCGGCGAGGCGGCCCTCGCGAGCCTCGACCGTGTGCAGCCTCGGCTCGTGATCCTCGACGTCGGGCTGCCCGGCCAGGACGGGTTCGCCGTCTGCCGTGGGATCCGCTCCCGCTCCGAGGTGCCGGTGCTGATGCTGACCGCGCGGGACGAGGAGGCCGACCGCGTCGCGGGCTTCGAGCTCGGCGCCGACGACTACGTGACGAAGCCGTTCTCGCCCCGCGAGCTCTCGGCGCGCGTCAAGGCGCTGCTGCGCCGGACGAGCTCCGTCCCCCGGGCGGCGGCACTCGAGCTCGGCGACATCCGGATCGACGCGGAGGCGCGCGAGGTCAGCGTCGCGGGGCAGCCGGTCGAGCTGACCGGGAAGGAGTTCGACCTGCTCGCGTACCTCGTCGAGAACGCCGGGATCGTCGTCTCGCGCGACCAGCTGCTCGACCGCGTCTGGGGAATGACCTACGCCGGCGGAACGCGCACGGTGGACGTGCACATCGCCCAGGTGCGACGGAAGCTCGGCCGTCCCGACGCGATCCGGACCCTGCGGGGATCGGGGTACAAGGCCGTCCGGCCGTGAGGCTCGGCTCGCTCCGCACCCGCCTGTTCGCGGCGATCGCGCTCGTCGCGTTGCTCTCGCTCGCTGTGGCGCTCGCGCTCGGCGCCGCGCTCACGCGCCGCGCCGTCGAGCGGAACACGCTCCGCGACCTCTCCGCCCAGTTCGACCTCCTCGCCGAGCGCGAGCGGGAGGCCCTGCTCCCCTTCTCGCGGCTCCGCTCGCTCGAGCCCTTCCTCCAGCGCCAGGACGAGCGCGTCGTCCGCGTCCCGCTCGACGGATCCTCGCCTCTGCTCCCGCCAGATGAGGCGGCCCGGCTCCGGCGAGGCGCCCGCCTGGACGGGACGCTGGAGACCGAGGGCACCCGCTACCTCTACGCGGCGCGGCTCGTGCGCGGCCACGGCTACGTGCTGCTGCGCCCGGCGAGCTCGACCAACTCGGCGTGGCGGCCGCACATCGAGGGCCTGCTCGTGGCGGCGATCTCGACCGCGACGCTCGCCGCCCTGATCGCGTTCCTGCTCGCGCGGGCGATCTCGCGGCCGGTGCACCGCGTCGCCGAGGCTACGCGCGGGCTCGCCTCCTCCACCGGTCGCCCGCCGCTCGTCCCCGTCGAGGGGCCACACGAGCTGGCCCAGCTCGCGGAGAGCTTCAACGACGTTGCCGTCCAGCTCGCAAAAGCGCGTGAGGCCGAGCAGGCGTTCCTGCTCTCCGTCAGCCACGAGCTGAAGACACCGCTGACCGCGATCCGGGGCTACGCCGAGGCGGTGCAGGACGGTGCGATCGCGCCTGCCGAAGCTGCGGCGACGATCGTCGCCGAGTCGCAGCGGCTCGAGCGGCTCGTCGGCGACCTGCTCGACCTCGCCCGGATGCGCAAGGCCGAGTTCAGCGTCCGGCGGGAGCCGATCGACCTCCGGCTGACCGCGGCGGAGGCCGTCCGGCGCTACGAGTCGCAGGCCCGGGAGTTCGGCGTCTCGCTCGAGGTCGTCGGCGAGCGCGACGCACCCGCTACCGGCGACGCCGACCGAACGCTTCAGATCGCCTCCAACCTCGTCGAGAACGCGCTCCGGCTCACCCCGCCCGGCGGCTCGGTCGAGATCGCCGTCGGCCCGGGCGAGCTCGCCGTCCGCGACACCGGCCCGGGGCTCGCCCCCGAGGAGCTCGAGCGGGCCTTCGAGCGCTTCTACCTCCACTCCCGCTACGGCAAGGAGCGCCCGGTCGGGAGCGGGCTCGGCCTGGCGATCGTCAAGGCGCTGGCCGAGGGGATGGGCGGCTCCGTCTCGGTCGCGAGCGCCCCCGGGGAGCTCACGGTCTTCACCGTCCGGCTGCCCTCGCGCGGCTTTACGGGCGTTTTACCTTCGGCGAACGGCCACCTGACGAAGGTCGACCACGATGCGCGGGTCACGACCGATTAGGAGGACTCGCATGAAGCGCATCAGGTTCATCACAGGGCTCGTCGCGGCGCTCGCCGTTCTCGTCCTCGCCGGCGCCGCCCTGGCGCACGGGCTCGAGCGGATCAAGGGGACGAACGGCGACGACACGCTGAACGGCACGTCGTCCGCCGACCTGATCGTCGCGCGGGACGGGAACGACACCGTCAACGGCGGCGACGGCAACGACCGGATCCACGGCGGCAAGGGGAACGACACCCTCGACGGCGGCGACGGCAGCGACCGCGTCTTCGGCGGCGCCGGCAACGACACGATCCAGGGCGGGAACGGCAACGACGTCCTGCGCGGCCGGTCGGGCGACGACACGATCGAGGGCGGCGACGGCGACGACGTGATCTGGGTCGGCCGCGGCGCCGACGTTCAGAACGGCGGCAACGGGAACGACAAGATGCACGCCCTCGCCCGCGACAACCAGGTCGACAAGATCGACTGCGGCGACGGGGACAAGGACGTCGTCTGGCTGAACGCCGCCGAGCACGACGTGCACGTCAACTGCGAGATCGTCAAGACCGTCACCGTGACGGGCGACGGCGGCGACAACTAGCTCAGTCGTCCCAGCCGATCCGTGGCCGTGGGCGGCCGGAGGCGCGACGATGCTGCCTCCGGCCGCTCGTGGCCGTTCTCAACGGCCCCGCCGGTCAGCATCGCACCTCCTTTCCGACGGGCAACGCTACGCCCGCCCGTCGCCCGCGCCGTCGGCCGGAGGGCCGCTTTCCTGTCCTCCTCGCGGCGGATCCCTCACCTGAGGGACACTCACCACGCGCTTTTGGGCCGATGTTCGGATTGACTCACGAATCAACACCGGCCCTGCGGCGGCCGGAGAGAGCGGTTTCCATGCATTCACTTGCGGCACATGCACCGTTGGCCGTCGGCCTGTCCGGCGAGCCTCCGCTGAGCCCCCAGACGATCGGGCGGCCCCCTTCGAACTTCGACCCTCCTGCTGTGCCGGTGCGTTCCCTCGAGGAGATCGTCGGCCTGGATGGCGAGCATCCCGTCGAGGAGCAGGCGCCCGCGCCCGCCCCGGTCGAGGAGCTTCCTCCGGCGGCGGCGGTCGCACTCGACCAGCGCCGCCTCGTCGTCCGCCTGCTCGGCGGCGAGGACGTCGAGCTGGGCACCTTCGACGGCCCCGATGCGGCGATCGACCGCGCCCGCGAGCTCGTCACCGCGATCGACGCGGCCGAGTCGGCCGGCGAGTGGCCCGAGTTGGAGGGACGCTTCCTCCGCCCCGGCGCGATCGTCTCGGTCGACATCCTCGTCGCCGACTAGCTCGACCAGCTTTGGCCCGTGCGGCGGCCCGGCAGACGCCGGCGCCGCCGCCCGCGGCTAGCCGGGCTCGGTCGCGACGACCCAGATCGGGCCGTCGCCGCACTCGACCCGCCGGGCGCCGTCGCCGGGGTCGCGCAGGCTCGTCCGCACGACCTTGACGCGCTCGCCCCCGAGCTCCGTCCAGGGGCCGGTGGCCTCGGCGAGGTCGAAGGTCATCCGCCAGGCGCGCACCTGGTCGTGGATCCGGACGGCCGGCTGCGACCAGTCGATCTCGGTGTACTCGTCGTCCTCGAAGTGCCCAGCCCACGAGGCCTGCGAGTGATCCTGCTCGTCGCCGGGATCGCCCGCGGCGACGCGCTCGAAGACCTTCGGAAGCAGCTCGAAGGCCTCCGCGGCGATCCTGGGCCCGATGTCCGTGATCTCCGCATCCTCGGGGTCGATCGGGATCGAGCTCTGCGCGAGGATCCCGCCCGTGTCGAGCTCGGCGTCCATCCGGTGCCACGTCATCCCGATCCGGCCCTGACCCGAGCGGAACGCCCACGCGATCGGGATGGGGCCGCGATGCTGAGGGAGCAGCGCCGGGTGGAGGTTGACCGAGCCGAGCCGGGCGACGTCGAGAGCTGCCTGCGGGATCTTCCAGGGGAAGCCCCAGCAGAGCATCAGGTCGGGCTCGAGCGCGCGGAGCAGCCGCTCCATCGAGGCGGAGCCGTGGGCGAAGAGGACGTCGAACCCCGCCGGCGCATTGGCGGCGCTCAGCCCCGTCGGGGAGTCGGGGATGTCGTCGGGCCGGCGCGGCGAGACGATCCCGACCGGCTCCTGGCCGAGCTGTCGCAGCGCCGGCACGAGCCGCTCGACCACCGGCGCGACCGACGAGACGATCGCGATCCGCCACGAGACCCCGCTCACGGGCGAGAGGCTATCGCGGCCGGCGCCGGATGGCGAAGGGGATGCCGACCTCTTCGCCTCGATCTTCGTCGCGTTCGTGCTCGTCGCGCTCGTCGTCCTGCTGCTCGTCCGGTAGGGCGAATCCCGCAGACGGGGGACGACGCTGCCCCGTCCGGAGGAGCAGGATGCATCCGAGGAGCACGGCGTCAGCTCCTTCCGCCACCCCCAGCAGAAGGAGACGCCGTCATGCCCGCACTGGCTCCGTCAGGCCAGATCCACGCAGTCCCCTTCGACGAGCCGCCGCTCAGCCCACCGCTGAGCCCGCCCCTCGAGTTCGCGTCCCACCGCCCGGCACGCGACCAGCGGCGGATCGTGCTCCGCCTCCGCGACGGCGAGATCGTCCAGGTGGGGATCGCCCCCGACCCGGACCGAGCGATCGCGCTCGCCCGGGCCCTGATCGCGAAGCTCGACACGCTGGAGGGCGACTGGCCCCGCGTCGGCAACCGCTTCATCCGCCCGGACGCGATCGTCTCCGTCGACGTCCTCGAGTTCGGCTGAGGCCGAACAGAGCTTGTGTTTCAGAAACACAAGCTCGCCCCCGCCGCGGTCCGGCCCGCCCGCCGGGCCGCGCGCGCGGGGCGAACGACCGCTTGTGTTTCAGAAACACAAAGTCTTCTCCCGCCGCGGCCCCGCGCCGCTCGACTAGGTTGAGGCATGGCGTCCGGCATCTCCCTCTAGCGCGGTGATCGTCCGCTCCAGGCGTCGCCGCCTCGAGGTGATGCTCATGCTCGGCGGTGTCGGGGCGATGGGCGCGGCCGCCCTGGACATGTACGGGCTGGCGCTGCCGTACGTCGCCGCCGACCTCGGCGTCAGCTCCTCCGCCGCTCAGCTGACGCTGACCGTCTTCTTCCTCGGGCTCGGCGTCGGCCAGGTGGTAGCCGGGCCGCTCAGCGACGTCTTCGGCCGACGGCGCCCACTGCTCGCGGGAATCGCCCTCTACACCGCCGCGAGCGTCGCCTGCGCGCTCGCGACCTCGGTGGAGCTGCTGGTTGCAGGGCGGCTCGTGCAGGGCGCGGCCGCGGCCTCGGGCGTCGTCATCTCACGCGCGATGGTCAAGGACATCTACACGGGCGACGACGTCGCACGCCACTACTCGCGCCTCTTCCTCGTGGTGGGGACGACGCCGATCCTCGCTCCGCTGATCGGGGCGCGGCTCGTCGACGTCGCCACGTGGCGCTGGATCTTCGTCGTCCTCTGCCTCTTCGGTGGCCTGCTCCTGCTCGTCGCCGGGCTGCGGCTCCCGGAGACACTTCCGGGCGAACGGCGCCGGCCGGGCGGGGTGCAGGAGACGCTCTCCACTTTCGGGATGCTGCTGCGACACCGGACCTTCGTCGGCTACGCGCTCGTCTTCGCCCTCGGCACGGCCGCGATCGTCTCGCTCGTCGCCGCCTCGCCGTTCGTGCTCGAAGGCTTCGGCAAGGGCACCGACACGTACTCCTTCTTGTTCGTCGGGGGCGCACTGACGCTGCTCGTTGTGACGAACCTGAACGCGCGGCTCGTCCGGACGATCAGCTCGCGCCGGCTTCTCTTCGCGGGCCTGGTCGCGACCCCGCTCTCCGGGATCGGCCTCCTCGCCGTGGGAGGGCGCGGCCTCTCCTGGTACGCACCCTGCTACCTCGCGATCTGGGCGATGTGGGGGCTCGTGCCGGCGAACCTGACCGCGCTCGCACTGCGCGACCACGCTGCGGTCGCCGGCTCGGCGGCGGCGCTGCTCGGCTGCGCCCAGTACGGGCTCGGCTCGTTCTTCCCTCCGATCACGGCGGCGATCGGCGACACCGCGCAGGCGGTCGGCGCTGTCATCCTCGCCGTGGGGCTCGGCGCGCTCATCCTGACGGTGCTGACGGTCAAGGGTGAACGCGCCCGCGCGCGCACGCCCGTCCCGCGGCAGGCGCTCGCCGAGTCCCAGACCCTTCCCGCCCCGTGAGCGCCCCCTCGTTTGTCATCCTCCAGATCCGGCGAAAGGAGCCACTGTGACCGAAACGAGAACCTGCCCGCGCTGCGACCGCGAGAACCCCGAGGGGATGCAGTACTGCGGGCACTGCGGCGCCGACCTGAACCGCCCCGACGCGGTCAACGTCCACTCCGAGGAGCGGACGATCGTGGGCGTGCCGCCCGCGCTGGCGCTGCTCTTCCTCGGCGCCGTGCTCGTCGGCGTGGCGCTCTGGGGCCTCTTCGCCGGGCACGTGATCCTGGGCTTCGTCCTCCTGCTCGGCGGGCTGCTGCTCCTGCGCAACTTCCCCGAGGTCGCGCGCGGCCACCACCAGGGCGAGGGCACCCGGCAGGCCGTGCGCACGTTCGACGGCGCCCGCGACCGCGCCGGTGCCGCTGTGGAGGCGATCACAGTCAAGGTCAGCGCCCGCAAGCGCGCCTTCGAGCTCGACCGGGAGCTCGACCAGATCCGCGACTCGCGCAAGGAGACGCTACAGAGGCTGGGCGAGGCCGCCTATGCGCGCGACGAGGCCGAGGTCGAGCGGCTGCGCGGCGAGGTCGCGACCGCCGACCGGGCGATCGAGTCGAAGGAGGCCGAGCGCGAGCGCGTCCAGGAGGATGCGGAGCGGAGCGTCGAGAACGTCCGCCAGAGCGCCGCGCCGACCGAGCGCGTCTCGCGTGAGGAGGCGCAGGCCGCGCCCGACCCCGCGATCACCGACACGCGGGTGGCAACACCGGCCGAGGAGAGCCCCGCAGACGAGGCTCCGGCCGAGGCGCCCGCCGACGCAGAAGCGCCGGCGGAGCACCCCGAGCGCGACAGCTAGTGCTTCTTCGCCTTCGGCGTCGCCTTCTTGGCGGCGTTGCGGGCGTGCACGACGTGCTTCACGCACTGACCCTGGTTCTTGAAGCTCGGGTTCGTGAAGGTCTTCCACGCGCCGTTCTTGCAGGCGGCCTGCGCGAGGCTCTTGCCGTGGCTCTTCGTGACCTTCTGCGCCTTGCCGTTCAGCGTGATCTTCGTCAGGTCGGCCTTGCCCTCGACGTCGATCAGGACGCTGACGGACGTGATCGTGCCGGTCGGCGTCGCGACCTGCTGGCCGGCGGCGGCGAGCGTCGCGGCGGTGAAGACGTACGTGGCCGTGCCGTTCGCGTTCATCGTCGGCGTGACGTTGTTACAGCCGAGCGGGAACAGCCCGGTCGACGTGACGACGACGAAGCGCGGCGAGCCGCCCTGGCACTGCGAGGCCGACGCGAGCGTGAACGAGGCCGACTCGAACGTCTGCCCCTCCGCACCCGTGATGTCGGCGCCGGCGGCCGCGTTCACGGACGTCGCGCAGTTCTTCTCGAGGTGGAGCGTGCCCTTGGCGTACGTCGCCTTGGGACAGCCGGTGTTGCCCGGGTCGTAGACGCCGGTGCTCAGCGCAGCCGAGGCGACCGCGGCGAACACGAGCATGGCGAGTGCGGCAACGGCCGCGACGAGTGTCTTCTTCATTGGTCGGTACCCCCTGCTAGTCGAGCGAATGAGCGTCTCACCGGGGTAGATGCGCGAGGGCCGAGGACTTGTGCGCCCAGATGTAAGGAATGTGTGGGCCCGCGTGAGCAAACGGGGCTCCGGGCATCTAGAGAGGTATGGCGGCCACCGAGACCAGCGTGAAGGCTGCGCACCGCGCCGACGAGCTCTACCGCGAGCACGCCGCCTCGGTCTACCGCTACGCCTACGCCGTTCTCGGCAACAGTGCCGACGCGGAGGACGTGACCCAGACAACGTTCGTCAACGCCCTGCGCGCGCTCGAGCGCGGCGACCGGCCGCGGAAGCCCGAGAACTGGCTGATCACGATCGCCCACAACGTCGTCCGGCAGCGCTGGCGCCACGATGAGGCGCGCCCCAGCGAGGTCGAGCTCGACCGCGACGTCGCGGGCCTCGAGGCCGACGACGACGGCCCCTCGATCCAGGATCTCGTCCGTGCGCTCCAGCGGATCCCGAGCGCGCAGCGCGAGGCGCTCGTGCTGCGCGAGCTCGAGGGGCGCCCCTACAAGGAGATCGCCGCGATCCTCGAGGTCTCGGTGACGGCGCTCGAGACGCTGCTCTTCCGCGCGCGCCGCTCGCTCGCCGAGGAACTGGAGAACCTCGTCACCTGCGAGCGCGCCGAGTTGACGCTCTCCGCGCAGTCCGACCGGCGGCTCGGCCGCAAGGAGCGGAAGCGCCTCGCCGCCCATCTGGACGAGTGCCCCGCCTGCGCCCGCGCCGCGGCGGTCGCGATGAAGCGCAACCGCGCCTTCAAGGGCCTCGCCTTCCTGCCGTTGCCCCTCTCGCTGACACTCTTCAAGGGCGCGCCGAGCGCGTCTGCCGCGGTCGGGCTGCCGACGATCGGGGCGA
>JBBQHQ010000041.1:0-17346 GCA_038324115.1 Gaiellales bacterium | reverse complement strand
CTTCGCCTTCTCCGCAGCCTCGTACAGCCGCTGCAGCGCCATCTTGTCCGCGGCGAGGTCGATCCCCTGGTCCTTCTTGAACTCCGCGACCATCCAGTCGACGATCGCCTTGTCGAAGTTGTCGCCGCCGAGGTGGTTGTCCCCGTTCGTCGACTTGACTTCGAAGACGCCCTCGCCGAGCTCGAGCACCGACACGTCGAAGGTGCCACCGCCGAGGTCGAAGACGAGGATCGTCTGGTCGCCGCCCTCCTTGTCGAGCCCGTAGGCGAGCGCGGCCGCGGTCGGCTCGTTGACGATCCGGAGCACGTTCAGGCCGGCGATCTTGCCGGCGTCCTTCGTCGCCTCGCGCTGGGCGTTGTTGAAGTACGCGGGGACGGTGATCACGGCGTCCGAGACCGGCTCGCCGAGGTAGGCCTCCGCGTCGGTCTTCAGCTTCTGGAGGATCATCGCGCTGACCTCGGGCGGGGCGAACTGACTGCCCTCGGCCTCGACGCGCGCGTCTCCGTTGTCGCCCTTCATGACCTCGTACGGGACGATCGTCATCTCCTCGGAGACCTCGTCCCATTTGCGACCCATGAAGCGCTTGATCGAGAAGATCGTGTTCTGCGGGTTCGTGACCTGCTGGCGCTTCGCAGGCGCTCCGACGAGCCGCTGGCCGTCCTTCGTGAACGCGACCACGGACGGGGTCGTGCGGCCCCCCTCGGCGTTCGGGATCACGGTCGGCTCGCCGCCCTCGAGCACGGCCATACAACTGTTGGTCGTTCCCAGGTCGATTCCAATCGTCTTCGCCATGCGTGTCTTCTCCTTCGATTCACGTTGGTGCAGCAGAAAATCTAAGCGTGAGTGTATCAGGTTCTTGGGTCGCCGAGCGTCGGTTCAGAAACTCGTAAGCGGGGCGTACGAGGAACGCAAGATCGGCCGCCTAGCGTGGACCGCGCCAACCCACCACGAAAGAGGCCCCATGTCGAAGCGATTCGTCTTCCTGCTCGGAGCGCTTGCCGCGCTCTCGACGCTCGCAGCCCTGGCCGCACCGTTGCGCGCCGGCACGACCCGTCCCGCCGCCGCCAAGGCCACGACCTTCACCGTCACGGTGGAGAACCTCTCCAACGCGAAGACGCTCGGCACGTCCGCCGGGCGCGTCCCGGCCCCGATCTCGCCCGGCGCCTGGGCGGTCTACAGCGGAGCGAACCCGCTCTTCGCCTTCGGCGCGCGGGCCGACGAGGGCACCGAGCGGATCGCCGAGGACGGCGACACGACAGCCAAGGCCGCCGCGCTGAAGCAGGTCGCCCGCGTCAAGGAGAGCGGCGTCTTCTCCAACCCCGGCGGCCCGCTCGGCCCCGCGCTCGAGCCCGGCGCGAGCGCGACCTTCCAGGTCTCCGCCTCGGCGGGGGATCGCCTCCAGTTCGAGGCGATGTTCGTCCAGTCGAACGACTACTTCTACGCGCTCGGCAACGACGGACTCGCGCTCTTCGACCCGAAGGGGAAGCCCGTCTCGGGGAACGTGACCCGCTACGTCACGATCTGGGACGCGGGCACCGAGGTCGACGAGGAGCCCGGCAACGGCACGCACGCGAAGCCGAATCAGGCGCCCGACGCGACCGACGTCGGCCCCGGAACGACGGAGCCCGTGACCCCCTACAACCTGACCGGCGACCCGTGGGTGCTCCCGCGCACCGCGAAGCTGATCCGCGTCACGATCACGCCGCGCTGATCGGGGTTCGCCCGGGCCGGACGGCGCGGCCGTCCGGCCCGGGGCGGCTCTCCTCGCCTCTCCGGCAGCGAACTGCGATAGGTTCCCGCGACGATGCTGCGTCAAGGCCCCATCCCGCTCTTCGTCCACGGCGTGATCGAGTACGCCGCGGGCGTCCTCTTCGTGGTCGCGCCCTGGCTCTTCGGCTTCGACTCGAGCGCCGCGAAGGCGTTCTCGCTCGTGATCGGGATCGTGATCCTCGTCGTCGCAGCCTCGACCGACGCGCCCACCGGGCTCGCCAAGACCATTCCGATCAAGGGCCACGTCGTCCTCGACGTCGTCCTTGCGATCGCGCTCGTCGCCGCCCCGTTCGTGCTCGGCTTCTCGGATGAGACCAACCCGACCGCGCTCTTCATCGCGCTCGGGATCGTCCACATGCTGCTGACGATCGCCACGCGCTTCCTGCCCGAGAAAGCTACTTCCGCCTGACCCCTTGAGAATCTCCCCGTTCCTGTGCAAACCTTGCGCGCAGGGGCCGATCTCGAACGAAGGGGACGAGGGCACATGCGGATTTCCAGAGGCGGGCTGCGGCTCGCCACAGCTGTTGCGACGCTCGTCGCGCTGATCGCGGTCACGCTCGCCGGTGCGGCGACGACCCACCTCCCGAGCGGGGCGGAGCTCACCGTCACGATCACGGCTCCGGCGGGTGGCACCACCCTCGCCCAGGTGCCGTTCACCGTCTCGGGCCAGGCCTCGGTCGGTGCGGGGCTGCCGATCAAGAACACGCTCCTGCTGACGGTGATCGACGTCTCGGGCAGCACCGTCAACAGCGTCCCCGGGGCGACCTGCGGCAACCAGAACATCCACGACGCCACCCCGAACACGATTCTCGACTGCGAGCTCCTGGCCGCGAAGGCACTGAACGTCCGGGCGATCACGCAGGGCACGGTCCGCTCGGTCGGCGTGCTCGGCTTCGGCGGCGCCGGGAGTTCGAGCGGGTCGGCGAACGACGCCTTTGCCGCCGATCTCGACCGCGGCGCTCCCTACGTCTCCCTGATCGCGCCGGAGACCTCAACCGGCCCCTCCGGGCAGGACGTCGACGAGGTCATATCCTCAGCGGGGCTCGGCGGCACACCGGGAAGCACGTTTCCGAGCGGCGGGAACGGTTTCTCGAAGTTCACCCTGAAGGAGGTGCCCGCGGGCACGAACTACTGGGCTGCCGTCTACCAGGCGCGGATCCTCGCCGCGAGCGTCAGCTCGGCCGTGTACACGAGCAAGATCGTCGTCATGCTCTCGGACGGAGACTCGACCTCGGGCGGCCCCGGCGGAGCGCCGGCGCTCCAGGCCTTCACCGCGCCGGTCTCCGGCGACCCGACGAGGCCGCGGTTCTTCACCTTCGCGATCGGCGCATTCGCGCACTGCTCGACCGGGTCGGTCTTCGGCGACCTGCAGGACATCGCCGGGGCCAGCGGCGGCACGTGCCGGGAGATCAGCAACCCGAACGACGCGGCGGCGGTGATCCAGGGAGCGATCGCCTCTCAGCTCACCGCGGTGCGGGTCAGCGTCGACGGCGGGGTTCCTGCCGCCGCGACCGTGACCCCCACGCTCCCCCAGACCGGGCCCGCGACCGTCAACTGGACGTTCCCGGTGCCGGCGCTCGCAGAGGGCGCGCACACGATCTGCGCAACCTCGTCGGGGTCCGACGGCGGCGGAACGGGCACGACGCCGGAGGAGTGCATCACGGTCACGGTCAAGGCCCCGCCGACCGTCGATGCCGGCGCCGACCGGACGACGGCCGAGGGCTCGCCTGTGACGATGGACGGCAGCATCACTGGTGGCACCGGGACCTGGGCCTCGAGCGGCGGCACCGGCACGTGCACGCCGGCCGACCCGTCCTCGCCCACCACCCAGGTGACGTGCAACGACGACGGTGTCTACACGCTGACCTACACCGGCACGGACTCGGTCGGACAGTCCGCGTCCGACAGCGCCACCATCACGGTCACGAACGTGGCCCCGACCCCGACGCTGACGCTCTCGGCCGGGCCGCACCCACTCGCCGGGACCGTGACCGCCTCGGTCGCGATCGCTGACCCGGGCAGCGCAGACACCCAGACGTGCTCAATCGCCTGGGGCGACGCGACCACGACGACGGGCTGCGGAGGCTCGCACTCCTACGCCGCAGCGGGCTCCTACACCGTCACCGTGACGGCGACCGACGACGACGGCGACTCGGGCACGGCCAGCAAGGACGTGTCGATCGACGGCCCGCCAGTCGTGAACGCGGGCGGGGCCCGCACCGGGCTCGAGGGCGCGCTCATCGCGCTCGGCGGCTCGGTCACCGACGACGGCAGCACCACGAACACGTGGTCGGCGGCGCCCGGCTCGGGCGTGGACGCGGGCGCGACGTGCGTGTTCACGAACGCGAGCGCCCCGTCGACGACCGTGCGCTGTACGGACGACGGCACGTGGACGCTGACGCTCCGCGCGGACGACGGGGTCAACCCGCCTGTCTCCGACACGATCGAGCTGACGCTGGTGAACGCGGCGCCGACGATCGCGATCGCGGGGCCGCCGGCGGGGGCCAGCGCCCTGACGGTCGTGCTGACCTCGAACGTGGCCGACGCGGGCACGAACGACGTCCTCACCTGCTCGATCGCGTGGGGCGACAGCTCGAGCTCGGCGGGGACCGTCTCGGGCGGCGTCTGCTCGGCGTCGCACACCTACGCCGCCGGCACCGTCGCGGCTGTGGTGACCGCGACCGTGAGCGACGACGACGGAGCCTCCAGCTCCGCCTCCCGCTCGTTCACGTTCAACCGGGCGCCCTCGTGCACCGGCGTCTCGAGCTCTCTCACCGAGCTCTGGCCGCCCAACCACGCGCTGCGCCTGATCGTCCTGGGCGGCGCCACCGACCCGGACGGCGATGCGCTGACGTACACGGTCACCTCCGTGCGCCAGGACGAGCCGCTCAACGGCACCGGCGACGGGGACACGAGCCCCGACGCCCAGCTCGGCGCGCCCGGCACGGTGTGGCTCCGGGCGGAGCGGGCGGGCGGAGGCGACGGGCGGGTCTACACCGTCGGCTACCGCGTCTCCGACGGCAACGCGTCCTGCACCGGCAGCGTCCGGATCACGGTGCCGCACTCCGCGAAGAGCGGCGCGGTGCTCACACCCGGTCCGGGCTACAACTCGCTCGGCTACTAGGACACACGGAGGGCCCGCCGCCGGCGCCGACCGGCGGCGGGCCTACCGGAAGACGCTGATCAGCGCGCCGCCGGCGACGACGAGCGCCGCGCCCGCAACGAGCCGCTTCCCGACCAGTTCGTGACGGCCGAGCAGGAGCGCCGAGAGGCCGACGCCCCAGAGCGACTCGGTCGCGACGAGCGGCGAGACGACGGTGACACGGCCCCGGTAGTAGGCCTCGAAGAGGCAGATGTAGGAGAGACCGAAGAAGATTCCAGCCGGGAAGAAGGAGACCAGGCCCCGCGTGGGGAGCCGGCGCTGGGTGCCCAGGAGGAAGAGCGCGACGACGACCCCGCCCGCGGAGAGCGTCGCCGCGGCGGCGAGCGCCGGTGAGACGTCGCTGCCGATCGAGAGGTGGCGGACAAGGTTGTCGCGGGTGGCGAAGACGAGCGCGGCCGAGAGCGCGAAGACGAAGCCGATTCGGCGCACATGCTCGGGCCGGTCGCGCTCGCCGACGAGCAGGATCCCGCCCCCCACGATCGCGACGGCTCCGGCGAGCAGGCCTGCGTGCGCGGGCTCGCCGAGGAGCAGGAGCGCGATCGCCACGGAGAAGAGCGGCGCCGAGCCAACCGCGACCGAGGTGCGCGACGGGCCTGCGTCCCGGACGGCGAGGGTGAAGAGGAGCTGCGAGAGGCCGGGCCCGAGGATGCCCGCGAGCAGGAACGGCCAGATCGCACCCCAGTCGCGCGACTGCGCGGCGACGAACGGCAGCGTCACGACGACGGCGACGAGGATCGTCAGAAGCGTGCCGCCCTCGGCGTCCTTGACCCGTTGGAGCGCGAAGCGGAGCGCGACCGTCATCGCCCCGAAGAAGAAGGCGGAGACGATCCCGAGGACGACCGCGCTCACGGACGGGCGCCCCGGCGAGTGGCGCACGCGGCGCCGTCGAGGGGCGTGTCGCTGACAGTTGGTCGCAGCATCCGGGGCACGCTAGCTGTCAGGATCGTCAAGCCTTGACGCAGACGCCCGACCCCCGCGACCGCGCCTTGGCGGAGCTCCTCGTCGAGCGCTGTCTCGACGTCCAGCCCGGTTGGCAGGTCTCCGTCCGTTCCACTCCGCTCGCCCGACCGCTCGTCAGCGAGGTCGCGAAGGCGATCGGCCGGCGCGGCGCGTACTACCTCCCGCGGATCAACTGGGGTCCCGACCGGTTTCGCTCCGACCTCGACTGGGCGACGGAGGCTCCGCTCGAGCTGCTCGAGGAGCTTGCGCCGATCGAGCGCTACGCCGTCGAGCACGAGGACGCGCGCCTGACGGTGCGCGCGCCGGAAGACGTGCACGCGGGTGCGGGCCTCGACTCAGCGCGCAGGAGCGCGCTACAGAAGGCGATGGCCCCGTCGAGCAAACGAGCGCGGTCGCTCGACGTCCGCTGGGCCGTCGTCGAGTACCCGACCGAGGCGTCGGCCGCGCAGGCGGGAATGAGCCTCGAGGACTGGACGGAGTTCGTCTACGGCGCCTGCCTGCTGGACTGGGACGCCGAGGAGGACCGGATGCAGCGCGTGAAGGCGCGCTTCGACGAAGGCAAAGAGGTGCGGATCGTCGGCGACGGGACCGACCTCACGGTCGGAATCGGCGGGCGGGAGGGGGTCGTCTCGGCCGGCTTCCGGAACATGCCGGACGGCGAGGTCTTCTACAGCCCCCGCGAGGACTCCGCGAACGGCGTGATCACCTACGCGGAGTTCCCGGCGATCTACCTCGGCAACGAGATCGAGGGCGCCCGGCTCACCTTCCGCGACGGCGAGATCGTCGAGGCGACTGCCGAGGTCGGCGAGGAGTTCCTCCGCCAGGTGCTCGCGACCGACGCGGGCGCGAGCCGCCTCGGCGAGCTTGGGCTCGGCTGCAACCCACGGATCACCCAGTTCACCCGGAACGTGCTCTTCGACGAGAAGATCGACGGCACCGTCCACCTCGCGGTCGGCGCCAGCTACACCTACGCAGGCGGCAAGAACGAGAGCGCCGTGCACTGGGACATGGTCAAGGACCTGCGTCCCGGCGGCGAGCTCAGCCTGGACGGCGAGGTCGTCCAGCGCGACGGCCGTTGGCTGATCTGAGCCCTAGCGGCGGACGGTGACGGGCACGCCCGGGCCGATCCGCTCGCCCAGCCATTCGATCGAGTCCGTCGCGAGCCGCACGCAGCCGTGCGAGGCCGCCGTGCCCAGCCGGCCGCCGACATTCCGGACGCCGTGGAGCGCGATCTGGCCGGGGCCGCCGGCGAACTGCTGGAGGACGGGGGAGCGGGCGCTGAGCGCGAGCGCGTACGGCGCCCCGACGTCCCCTGACCGGAGCAGGACGTTCTCCTCGACGAAGGAGGGGCCGAGCGGCGTCGGCGTCGCGGCCGCCCCGATCACGGCGGAGAACGCCCGGATGAACCGGCCGTCGTAGTAGACCCGGACCCGCCGCTCGGAGAGATCGACGACGAGGTGCCAGGGCGTGTCGGCCCGCGTTGTTCGCGCCGCGCGGATCCAGCCGATACTGCCGTTCGGCCGGCCGGGCAACCGCACCCGCAGCCAGCGCGTCCCGTCCGGCCCGGTCCGGTGCGCGAGGACGGGAAGCGCGGTTCGACCCTCGGTGATCGGGCGCTTGCGCTCGACCCAGACGCGGCGCTCCGAGCGGCCGTCAGGCTTCGTCATCGCGGTCTGCCCCTGGAGGAAGACGGCGAGCTCCTGCGTCCGGGCCACCGGCGGCGTGCCGGCGGGCGCCGGGCCGGCGAGGCACGCGGCCGCGAGACCGAAGGCGAGGGCGAGGGAGAGCGACGGCAGGGATGAGCGAGCGCGCATCCCTGCCGTCGGCTTCGGGAGCCCCAGCACCTAGCCCGTGAAGCCGCGGGGGTGTTTCGCCGGGAGCGCCGGCGAGGCAGTCGCGGCGGCCACGGGCTTCTTTACGACCGCAGGCTTGGCCGGTGCCGGGGTCGGCTTCGGCTTCGGCTTGGCCTTGGGCTTCGGAGCCGGTGCCGGGGGCGGCGGCGGAACCGGCGTCGTCCCCACGGTCACCGCGACGGAGGAGGTGTTGTTCGCGCCGACGTTCTGGTCGGCCTGGTCTGCACGGATCGAGGCAGTGTTCGTGAAGGAGCCGGCGGTCGACGCGGTGACCACGATCACGACCGTGGCCGAACGGTCGAGCGCGAGCGTGCCGAGCGCGCACCGGATCGTCGTCGTCCCGGCGCAGCTTCCGTTGGTCGTGCTCACCGAGACCAGCGTCTGGCCGGCCGGCAGAGCGTCCTCGAAGGCGACGTTCGTCGCCGTCCCCGGGCCGTGGTTCGTGACCACGGACGTGTAGGTGACCCTGCCTCCGACGGCGGCGGTGGCGGTGCTGGCGGTCTTGACCACGCCGACATCGGCCGGCGCGGCTGTGCCGCTGGAACCGGAACCGGAACCGGAGCCCCCGCTCGCGCAGGAGGGCCGGTTGATCGTGTTCGTGTCGAGCGTGACGGCGGCGATGCGCGCGAGGGCGCGGCCCTGCAGGGTCGCCCCGGTCTGGAGGGCGATCGACTGGTCGGCCATCACCGTCCCGACAAACTTCGCGCTCGTCTTGATGGTTGCCGACGTCCCGACCTGCCAGAAGACGTTGCAGGCCTGGGCCTCGCCCGCGAGGGTGACCGTGCTGGAGCCCTGGACGATCAGGTCGGACGTGGCCTGGAAGATCCAGACCGAGCTCGCGTCACCGGTGAGCGTCAGGTTGCCGATCAGGTTCGCGGTGGCGCCGTGGCCGAAGCGATAGACGCCCGCGGCGAGCGTCTGCCCGCCGAGCTGGTTGTCAGCCCCTGCGAACGTCGTGTCCGGCGTCCGGCCGGCCGCGTCGTTGTAGGCGGTTGTGAGCGCGTTCTTCGCGGTCGTGAGAAGGCCGGGGTTGGTCACGCGGCAGGCAGGACCGGCGGCGTCGACCGTGTAGATCGTGCCGGTGACCTCGGCGCAGGTCAGCCCTGTGATGCTGGCGCCGGTGGCCGGACTGAGCCCCACGTCGCCGGTGATCGTGGAGGTGGGGACGTCGGTAATCGTGGAGCCGGCGAGGATCGCGAAGTTGTCTGCGGTGCCGAGGTTGACGGTCGAGGGCGTCGCGGCAACGACGCCGCCGGCGAAGGTCAGAGGGATCAGCGCGCCCAGAACGAGAAGCGCCAATCCGGCCCGATGCTTGAGAAGGTTCATTGCGGTTTCCTTCCTCGATGAAGCGTCATCTTCGGTACGACGGACCGAAGACCTGCTCCGGCCTGCTCACCTGAGGACGGAACGTCGTGACATCAGCGTCACGCGAAGCATGCGACAGCGGGTGTCGCGAGGTATCGCACAAGCGGATGTGCAGCGGAATCATACCCCTGGATCACGGAAACTAAACCGAAAGGCGACGGAGGAACCGGGCGGCCTCGGGTTCCGCGACCACGATCCCGGCCATGATCACCGCGCAGCCCGCCCACCCGACCGCTCCGAGCCGGTCGCCGGCGAGCCAGAAGCCGAAGATCCCCGCGAAGACCGGCTCCAGCGCGAACGCGAGCGCCGTCCGCGTCGCGCTCGTCTTCCGTTGCGCCCAGGTCTGGACGAGGAAGCCGAGCGCGCTCGCGAAGATCCCCGTCACGAGGAGGGCGCCCCAGACCGTCCAGCCTCGCGGCAGCTCAACCTGGCCGGCGGAGACTGCGACGACGGCGAACCCGCCGAAGGCCGCGAGCATCTCCGCCTGGGTGAAGGCGACCGCGTCGTAGCGGGGTGCGAACCGCTCCATCAACACGATCTGGAGCGAGTACGCCGCCGAGCCCGCAAGGACGAGCGCGTCGCCGACCGGCTCGCCCGCCCCCACGCCCGAGAGCAGGCCGAGCCCGACGAGCGCGAGGCCGACGCCGAGCCAGACCGAGCGTGCGACCCGCGCCCGGAAGAGGACGAGCGCGAGCAGGGGCGTGAAGACCACGTAGAGGCCGGTGATGAAGCCCGCGCTCGAGACCGTCGTCCGCTCCAGCCCGGCGGTCTGGAGCGCATAGCCCGCGGCGAGCAGGAGCCCGAGCGCCGCGCCCGCGAGCCCGCCCCGCCGGCCGAGCGAGCGAAGCCGCGGCGTGGCCGGGACGGCCAGGACGGCGCTCGCGATCAGGAACCGGACGGCGAGGAAGGCGAAGAGCGGGTAGAGAGCGACCGCGTCCTTGACCTGGACGAAGGTCAGCCCCCAGACGGCGGTGACGAGGACGAGGGCGCCGAGGGCGAGCACCGCGGCAGGCTATCCCGCTGAGCCGGACCCGCGGGACAGGTCCGAGGGACTGTCCCTCGGACAATGGCCATAATCGCCGGGTGCGGATCTGCCTGATGATCGAGGGCCAGGAGGGAGTGACCTGGGAGGATTGGGTCGCGCTCGCCCGCGCCACCGAGGAAGCCGGGCTCGAGGGGCTCTTCCGCTCCGACCACTACGCGGGCCTCTCCGGGGACGAGACCCGAGGCGCCCTCGACGCGTGGACGCAGATCGCGGCGCTCGGCGCGATCACGGAGCGGATCCGGCTCGGGACCCTGGTCTCGCCGGTCACGTTCCGGCACCCGTCCCTGCTCGCAAAGGCCGTCACGACCGCCGACCACGTCTCGGGCGGCCGGGTCGAGCTCGGGATCGGCGCCGGCTGGAACGTCCGCGAGCACGAGGCGTACGGCTTCCCCTTCCCCGACCTCGAGGGAAGGCTGGAGCGGCTGGAGGAGCAGCTGGAGATCGTCGCGCGCAGCTGGACCGAGGAGGAGGTCGACTTCGAGGGCCGGCACTACCGGCTCGAGCGGCTCCGGGCGTCGCCGCGGCCGGTGCAGCGGCCGCGGCCGCCGATCATCGTCGGCGGGGCCGCGAAGCCCCGGACGGCCAGGCTCGCCGCCCGCTGGGCGGACGAGTACAACACCGTTTCCGCCACGGTCGAGCAGTGCCGGGAGCGGCGCGCGACGGTCGAGCAGGCCTGCGCCGAGCTTGGCCGCGAGCCGATCGTCTTCTCCCTGATGACGGGCTGCGTCGTCGGCACCGACGACGGCGAGGGACGGGACCGCGTGCGGACCCGGATGGAGCGCTTGCGCATCGAGGGCGACCCCGACGAGTTTCGGCGCGAGCGCGGCGACACGCTGATCCTCGGAACGGAGGACGAGGTCGCCGCCCGCCTCCACGCGCTGGCGGAGGCGGGCGTCGAACGGGTCTTCCTCCAGCACCTCGCGCACGAGGACCTGGAGATGGTGACGCTGATCGGCCGGGTCGCGGCCGACCTCTAACTAGATCCGCTTGTCGACGGCGTCCTTGGCGTCCTCGGCCGCGTCCTTGACAGCGTCCAGCGCGTCGCGCGCGCTGTCCTTGGCCTTGCCGAACGCGTCCTGGGCCTGGCCCTCCTGCTCGCGCTCCTCGTCGCCGGTGAGCTTGCCCTCGGCTTCCTTGGCGGTGCCTTCGATCCGATCGGTGTCCATCAGAGCCCCTTTTCTCGCTGATGCGGTGGGTCTACCCGCGGCAAGGCCGGTCGAACCGTCCCGCGAAACGCAAGAGGGCGCCCGGCGGCGCCCTCTTCGCGACGATCGGAGACGCGGTGCTACTTGACGACGAGCACGCCCTTCATCCCGGCGCCCGCGTGACCCGGGACGCTGCAGAGGAACGGGTACTTGCCGGCCTTCGCGAAGGTGACCTTCAGGACGGCCGACTTGCCGGCGGCGAGCTGCTTCGTGACCTTGCCCGCGATCTTGAAGTCGTGGCTGATCTTGCCGCCGTTCTTGACGCTGAAGACGACGACCCCCTTGGCGGCGGTCTTCTTCGAGAGCGTGAAGTGGAACTCGGACGGCTTTCCGGCCGTGACCGAGATCGTGGACGCGTTGCTGCGGGCGAACGCAGCGACCGACGTGGCGAGCGCGACGAGCGCAATCAGCGCGACGAGCCCGGAAACCTTGTGAAACCTGCTCAAGAGACCCTCCTGGTGATGGAAACTGCTGCCGGAGTGTAGCCCAGCGCCGCCGTCTTCTCGACCCCTGAAAGGAAACGTGCGGGCGACCCGGAGGCCGGCATCCGGCCCGCGGGAGGCTACGCTGAAGGCGTGCGACTGACGACCCTCCACCACCGATGAAGGATGTGCTCGACACGCTGGCGGGCTGGGCCGCCGCGGGTGAGCGCGTCGCGCTCGGCGTCCTCGTGGAGCGGCGCGGCTCGGCGCCGCGTGACCCCGGTGCGGTGCTCGCGCTCTCGGCCGGCGGCGCGATCGCAGGCTCCGTCACGGGTGGCTGCGTCGAGCCCGCGCTCCTGCGCGAGGCCACGGACGTCCTCGCCGGCGGGCCTGCGCGCATCGTCACGTACGGGATCGCGGACGAGGACGCCTTCGACGTCGGGCTCGCCTGCGGCGGCACCGTCGCGCTCGTCGTCGCGGAACTCGATCAAGCCGTCGTGGCGCCGCTCGCGCGGGCGTTCGAGGCGGACGAGCCGGTCGCGTTCGCAATCCAACTGACGGGAATCGAGCTCGGCCGGCAGGTCGTGCTCGAGCCCGGCGACACGAAGACAGCTCTCGCGGTGGCCACTGCGCCTCTCCTCGCCGCCGGAGAGAGCGGGCTCGTCGAGCACGACGGGGAGGTCTCCTTCGTCCACGCCTTTGCGCCCCGGCCCGCGCTGCTCGTGCTCGGCGCGATCGACCACGCCGCCGCGCTCTGCCGGGTCGGGGGGCTGCTCGGCTACCGCGTCACCGTCTGCGACGCGCGGGCGGCGTTCGTCACCCCCGAGCGCTTCCCCCACGCGGACGAGCTCGTCGTCGACTGGCCCGACCGGTTCCTCCGCGCCGCCGACGTGGACGAGCGGACTGCGATCTGCGTCCTCACCCACGACGTCAAGTTCGATGTGCCCGCGCTGATCGCCGCTTTGGAGACACCCGCCCGCTACATCGGCGCGATGGGTAGCCGGACGACAAGCGAGGAGCGCGAGGAGCGGCTCCGCGCCGAGGGCGTCGGCGACGCGGACCTCGCCCGGATCCATGCGCCGATCGGGCTCGCGATCGGCGCGCGCTCGCCGGAGGAGGTCGCCGTGGCGATCGGGGCGCAGATCGTCGAGGCCTCCACGGCCGCGCGACGGCGCCTCGCCGGCCCGAACACCGTCTCGGTGCTCGCGTGAGCGGCCTCGTGGACACGCTCGGGCGCCCGTTCCGCGATCTCCGGATCTCGGTCACCGACCGCTGCAACTTCCGCTGCGTCTACTGCATGCCGAAGGAGGTCTTCGGCCAGGGCTACCGCTTCCTCGACCGCAAGGAGCTGCTCAGCTTCGAGGAGATCACGCGGGTCGCCCGAATCGCGACCGGTCTCGGGGTCAACAAGCTCCGGCTGACCGGCGGCGAGCCGCTCCTCCGCCGCGACCTCGAGCGCCTGATCGAGCAGCTCGCGGCCCTCGGCGTCGAGCTGACGCTGACCACGAACGCCTCCCTGCTCGCGCGCAAGGCGCAGACCCTTGCCGACGCCGGGCTCGACCGGCTCACGGTCAGCCTCGACTCCCTCGACGACGAGGTCTTCCGCGCGATGAACGACGTCGACTTCTCGGTCACGCGCGTCCTCGAGGGGATCGACGCCGCCGCGGCCGCGGGGCTCCCGATCAAGGTGAACGCGGTCGTCAAGCGCGGCCTGAACGAGGACGGGATCGTCGAGCTCGCGCGCTACTTCCGCGACGCAGGGCACACCCTTCGCTTCATCGAGTACATGGACGTCGGCGCCACGAACGGCTGGCGGCTGGACGACGTCGTCCCCGCCCGGGAGATCCTCGAGCGGGTCGCCGCGGTCTTCCCGCTCGAGCCGGCCGAGGCGAACTATCGCGGCGAGGTCGCGAAGCGCTGGCGCTACCTCGACGGCCGCGGCGAGTTGGGGGTGATCTCGTCGGTCTCCCAGCCCTTCTGCGGCGACTGCACCAGGGCGCGGATCTCGGCGGAGGGCCGCGTCTACACCTGCCTCTTCGGCGTCCGCGGCCACGACCTCCGCGCGCTGATCCGCGGCGGCGCCACCGACGCCGAGCTCGAGGCGTCCCTGGCGCGCATCTGGGCGGGTCGGGCCGACCGCTACAGCGACCTTCGCTCGGAGCAGACGGAAGGCCTCCCCCGCGTCGAGATGAGCTATATCGGGGGTTAGCCGCTCGCGAGCGCGCGCAGGCGCGCCATCGCAGCGGTAACCTTGGCCTCGTCGAGATAGACGGCGAGGCCCTTTTCGAACTCCGGCAGCGCCTTGCGAAGGGCATCGCCGTCGAGCTTGCGCGGCGAGGCGCCTGCCCGCACGAGCAGGCGCGTGACGGTGAACGGCGCGACGAGGGGGCTGAGCCCGCTCGCCTCGACGACCGCGTCGAAGAGCGTCTCCTGCTCGGCGGCGTTCACGCGACCTGCCCGGCGGCGACGACGACGTCATGGCACCAGGCGCCGAAGAACTCGGCCAGCCAGCCGACTGCCTCGTCGCGGACCTCGTCCGTCAAACGCGGCGCCACCGCGCCGGCGAGGAGGACGCCGAAGAGCGCTCCCGACCGGGCGAGGGTGGCAGCCGTCTCGCCCTGCTCCATCACGGCCGGCACGACCGACTCGATCAGAAGATCCGGGCAGCGGTGCCTTCGTCCCGCAGTCCCTCGCGGAGCGCGTTGCCGAACGCATAGACGATCTGGTCGACGTCCTCGTCCGAATAGCGCCCGTCGGGATCGGTCAGCGCGCGCGAGCGGGCCGCCGTTCTACGCAGGATCTCGGGGTCGGAGTCGAGGAGTCCGAGGAGCTCGTCGCGTGCGGCCACGGCGGCAGTCTAATCCGAATCGGGGCGGCTAGACTCGGTGTTCGATGACCGCGTACCTGGAAGCCTCCGCGAGGCGCCTGCCGCGCGGCTGGGCCCATTTCGCGCTCCAGTTCGTGATCTGGATCGGGTTCTACGTCGTCTACCAGGTGGCGCGGGGCGCCGCCGACCACGACGTGGCCCTCGCCTTCCGGAACGGCCAGCGCGTGATCGACGCGCAGCGCTCGCTCCACGCGATGATCGAGCTCCCGCTCCAGGGGCTCATCGACCGCTCGAGCGTCCTGATCCAGGCGACCTCGTACACCTACTGGCTCTCGCAGTTCGCCGTCGTCGGGCTGGCCCTGATCTGGATCTACTTCCGCGCCCACGACCGCTTCTTCCGCTTCCGGAACGCGCTCATCCTCGCCAACCTGATCGGGCTGATCGGCTACGTCTCGTTCCCGACGGCGCCGCCCCGGATGTTCCCGCAGGCCGGCTTCCAGGACACGCTCGCCGAACACGCCGCCGTCTCGCACAACTCCGGCGTGATCAGCTTCGCCTCGAACCCCTACGCCGCAATGCCGAGTCTGCACTCGTGCGACGCGCTGATCGTCGGCGTCGTCATGGCGGCCGCCGTCCGCCACCGGGTCGCCAAGGCGCTCTGGCTCCTCTGGCCGGCCTGGGTCTGGTTCAGCGTCATGGCCACCGGCAACCACTTCTGGCTCGACATCGTCGCCGGGATCGGCGTCGCCCTCGTCGCGACGGCGATCATCTACCGGCCGTGGCGGCGAGCCGCATGAGCTTCAAGGAGGCGTACACGACGGGCGCCCGGGGCATTGCGGCGCGCTCGATGACCGGGCTCGCGCGGACCCGCGTGACTCCGAACATGCTCACGGCTGCGGGCGTCTCGCTCTGCGCTCTCGGCGCCGTGCTCGTCTACTTCGAGGACCGGAACGAGGTGCTCTTCTTCTGGGCCGGCGCGGCGGCGTTCATCGTCGGCTCGGTGCTGGACATCCTCGACGGCGCGCTCGCCCGGGCCGGCGGGAAGCAGACGCCGTTCGGCGGCTTCCTCGACTCGACGCTGGACCGGGTCGGCGAGGGGCTGATGCTCGGCGCGATCGGCCTCGTCTTCATGCGCCACGAGCACGAGCTCGCCCTGGCCCTGACGATCGCCGCGATCGGCGGCTCGTTTCTCGTCCCGTACGCCCGCGCGAAGGCGGAGGGGCTCGGGATCAAGGGCGACGTCGGGATCGGCTCGCGCGCCGAGCGGGTGATCGTGATCTCGGCCGGGCTCGTGCTCGCGCCGTGGGGCGTGCTCCCCTGGGCGATCGGCGTCCTCGCTGCGACGGCGTGGCTGACGGTCGTGCAGCGGATCCTGCACGTGCGCCGCGAGCTCGCGACCCGCTAGCAGTTCGATCGCATTTCCGCTATGGTGCTAGCAGTTTGGCTGCTAGCACTTCACCCGCCCGCACCAGCGTCCTCGTCAGGATGCCCGGCTCGATCAAGCGCGCGCTCGTGCGCGAGGTCGCCCGTCGCAGCTCGAACCTGAACGACGTCGCCGTCGCGCTCCTCGCAGAGCGCTTCGGCGTCCGCTTCGCCCCCACGGGCCGCCGCCGCAAGGCGATCCCGGGGGCTGCGGGCGCGGTGGTGCTGCGCATGCCGCCCGAGCTCCGCTCGGAGCTCAAGGACGCGGCGAGGCGCCGCAGCCTCAACGTCAACGACCTCGTGCTTCTCACGCTCTCCGAGGCGCTCGAGATTCCCTTCACCAGCAATCGAAAGGACAGGCTCATGGCTTCGACCACCGGGTCGACCAACGGCTCCACGAACGGCAAGGCGCGCGGCAAGGACAAGGTCCGGGTCGCGATCGTCGGCGTCGGCAACTGCGCCAATTCGCTCGTCCAGGGCGTCGAGTACTACAAGAACGCGCCGGACGACCAGTTCGTCCCCGGGCTGATGCACGTCAACCTCGGCGGGTACCACATCAGCGACATCGAGTTCACGGCCGCGTTCGACGTGACCGCGGACAAGGTCGGCAAGGACCTCGCCGACGCGATCTGGGCGCACCCGAACGACACGATCAAGTTCGCCGACGTCCCGAAGACCGGGATCACCGTCAACCGCGGGATGACCCACGACGGGCTCGGCAAGTACATCTCCGAGGTCGTCACGAAGGCGCCGGGCGAGACCGACGACATCGTCGGGATCCTCCGCGAGACGCAGACCGACGTCGTCGTCTCCTACCTCCCGGTCGGTTCCGAAGCGGCGGCGAAGTGGTACGCCGAGCAGTGCCTCGAGGCCGGCGTCGCCCTCGTCAACTGCATGCCCGTCTTCATCGCGCGAGAGAACTACTGGCAGAAGCGCTTCGAGGAGAAGGGCCTGCCGGTCATCGGCGACGACATCAAGTCGCAGGTCGGCGCCACGATCACCCACCGCGTGCTCACGAGCCTCTTCCGCGAGCGGGGCGTCCACCTCGACCGGACGATGCAGCTGAACGTCGGCGGCAACTCGGACTTCCTCAACATGCTCGAGCGCACCCGCCTCGAGTCGAAGAAGATCTCGAAGACGAACGCGGTCACCTCGATGCTCGACTACGACATGGGCGCGGGCAACGTCCACGTCGGTCCCTCCGACTACGTGCCGTGGCTGACCGACCGCAAGTGGGCGTTCATCCGGATGGAGGGCACCTCCTTCGGCGACGTGCCGCTGAACATCGAGCTCAAGCTCGAGGTCTGGGATTCG
>JBBQHQ010000040.1:0-18036 GCA_038324115.1 Gaiellales bacterium | reverse complement strand
CCCCCTGGAGGGAGAGGCAGCCTTCGTCGCTGACGTCGGTCTCCTCGGTCCGGGAGGTGATCTGCGGGTTGACGACCGCCTGGACGTGCTCGTCCTCGCCGTCCTGGAAGACGAAGAGCCGCTGGAGCACGCCGACCTGCGTCGCGGCGAGCCCCACCCCGCGGGCGTCGAACATCAGCGCCGCCATCCGCTCGGCCAGGCGCGCGAGGCTGTCGTCAAAGCGATCGACCTCGTTGGCCTGGAGCTTCAGGACCTGGTCGGGATACTGGCGGATCTGGGCGAGCGCCATCCGGCGGCGGGCCTCGATCTCGGCGAGCCGCTCGCGGTCCTCGTCATGGTCATGGTCATGGTCGTGGTCGTGCTCATGGGCGTGCTCGTGCTCATGGTCGTGCTCATGCCCGTCGCCCTCGCCCATGCGCCCGAGTGTAGTCCTGCCGATCACGCGTTCCGTCACTCGAACGAGGGATGCCGTTAGCCGACCCAACGACTAGATCAGAGCGTCTGCGGGTCGACGTCGATCACGGCGGAGACCCCGGCCCGGCGCATCGCGGGAGCCGCCGAGGCGAGGATCGCAGCGGCCCGCGCGGCGAGCGCCCGCGGCCGGTCGGTCTTGCCGAGGAGCTGGGCGCGATGGCGGTTGCGCACGCGCAGGAGCGGCGCCGGCCCGAGCAGACTCGCGTCGCCCAGCCCTTCCCGGACCTCGCGGAGCAGGCGCGCCGGCCCGTCGGGCTCGGCCCCGGAGGCGACGATCGAGACGAGGTGACTGAACGGCGGGTAGCCGAGCTCGCGCCGCCGCTGCAGCTCCTCGGCCAGGAACCCGGCGACGTCGTGCCGCGCCGCGAAGAGAAGCGGCGTCGCATCGGGCTGGAAGCTCTGGACAATCACCCGCCCGGGGGCGTCGCGGCCGCTGCGCCCGGCGAGCTGCGTGACGAGCTGGAACGTCCGCTCCTCGGCGCGGAAGTCCGGAAAGGCCAGGCCCGTATCGGCGTCGACGACGGCCGCGAGGGTGACCCCTGGGAAATGGTGCCCCTTCGCCACCATCTGCGTCCCGATCAGGACGACCCGGTCGGTCACCGCGAAGCGCTCGAGCGACTCCTGGAGGGCGCCGCGCTTGCCGGCGGTGTCCGCGTCGAGCCGGATCCGCTCCAGCTCGGGCACCTTGGCGGCGAGCTCCGCCTCGAGCCGCTGGGTGCCGGCGCCGATCCGGGCGAGCTCGAGCGAGCCGCAGGCGGGACACGCCTCGGGCACGGGCTCCGAGTAGGCGCAGTGATGGCAGTGGAGCCGGCCGTCGCCGTGCACGGTCAGCGAGACGTCGCAGGCCGAGCAGCGGCGCGAGACCCCGCACGCCCGGCAGTGGAGCGCCGGCACGAGGCCGCGCCGGTTCAGGAGCAGGATCGCCTTGCCGCCTTCCTCGGCCACCTTTCCGAGCGCGCCGAGCAGCGGCGCCGAGAGCGGATAGCCGGCCTCGCGACGTAGGTCGACGAGCTTCACCGTCGGCATCGGCGCCCCGAGTCGCGCCCCGAGCTCCAGCCGCTCCAGCCGCTCCCAGCTCTCCGGGCGCGGCGTCGCGCTGCCGTAGACCGCGACGGCGCCCTCGAGCGCGGCCCGCTTCGCCGCCACCGTCCGGGCGTCGTAGCGCGGGTCGGACTCCTGCTTGTAGGAGGCGTCGTGCTCCTCGTCCACGCAGATCAGGCCGAGCCGCGGCACGGGCGCGAAGACGGCCGAGCGGGCGCCGACGACGATCGGCGCCTCCCCGGCGACCACGCGCTCCCGGGCGTCGCGGCGCTCGGCCTCGGTCAGACCGGAGTGGAGGACGGCGACGCGGTCGCCGAAGCGCGCCTGGAAACGGCCGAGCGTCTGGGGCGTCAGCGAAATCTCCGGGACAAGCACGATCGCGCCGCGGCCGCGCTCGAGCGCCGCCGCGCACGCCTGGAGGTAGACCTCGGTCTTGCCGCTGCCCGTCGCGCCTGCGAGCAGGAAGTGCCCGCCCGTCCCGTCGAGCGCCTCCACGAGCCGAGCGAGGGCGCGCACCTGCGGCGGCGTCAGCTCCGCGGGCTCCGCCTCGCCGCCCGCCAACCCCATCCCGCCCGCCTTCGCCTCCCCGCGCCGCGCCCGCAGCCGCGGCGCCACGAGCTCGAGCGCACGTGCGGGCGTGGAGCCGTAGTAGTCGGCGACCCAGAGCGCGAGGTCGACGAGCGCGGGCGGGAGGGCGTACTCGACCCGGCCGACCGACGCGACCTTCACGCCTGCGGGCGCCTCCACCCCGGTCGCGACGACGACCCCGCGCCCGGCGGAGCGGCCGAACCGGAGCGCGACGACGGCGCCCTTCTCCGTCCCCTCGGGCACCTCGTACGTGAACGGGCGGGCGACCGAGCGCGAGGAGACGAGGGGGTAGACGTCCGCGAGCACCGGGTGAGCGTACGGGCGGCAGGAGATGTTGCCTGCTCTGTAAGGTGACCCTTACAATCATTGTCAGCTAACCCACTGGAGACTTCATCCCGATGCTTAGACTGTCCGCCGTGCGCGCCCTGGCCGCCGCTCTGCTCCTCCTCGTCGCCGCCGGCTGCGGCGGCTCCGACACCACCTCCACTCTCACGACCGACACGACCTCGGCCGCAGACGCGATTGCCGAGATCGAGCAGATCAAGACGATGCTCGGCGACGCGGTCGCGCAGGTGCGCGACGGGAACGCGGAGGCGGCCGAGCAGACCGTGGGCGACGCCTACCTCGAGCACTACGAGCACGTCGAGGGCCCGCTCGGCGAGCGCGACCACGACCTGATGGAGAAGCTCGAGGAGGCGATCTCGACCGATCTCCGGAACGAGATCAAGGCCGGGAAGAGCGCCGACGAGATCGACTCGATGGTGCAGACGATCGACGCCGACCTCGACCGCGCCCTGGAGATCCTCCGGAGCTGATGCGCAGGCTCGCCCTTCTCCTCGCCGTCCTCAGCGCCGGCGCCTTCGCGGCGCCTGCGCTCGCTGCCGCCCCTGAGGGGCAGTTCGGCGAGGTCCGGGCGCGCGTCGCCGAGGCCCGCGGGCTTGTCGACGGGGCGGTCGCGGCCGCCGAGGCGGGCGACCGGGAGCGGGCGTACTCGCTCGCGCGGACCGCGTATCTCGACCACTTCGAGCTCGCCGAGGTGCCGTTGCGGCTGCGCGACCCCAACCTCGTCCTCGACGTCGAGTTCAGCTTCGCCAGGTTCCGCAACGGGATCCGCGACGGGGACAGCCTCTCGTCGATCCGCAAGAACGCGGCGGAGGTCAAGTCGGGACTCGTGGACATCGACCGCGTGCTCGCCGACCCCGGCTTCGCGGCGCCGCTCCTCGCCTTCGTCTTCGCGTTCGCGATTCTCTTCCGCGAGGGCGTCGAGGTGGTGCTGCTCCTTGCGATCCTCCTGGGCGCGCTGAGCGCCGGGCGCGCGAGCGGCTACCGCAAGCCCCTCGCCGGCGGGGTCGCGGCCGCTCTCGCGGCGACGGCCCTCGTCTGGGTCCTCGCCACGGTCGTGCTCGAGATCGCCCCGGTTCAGCGGGAGCTGCTCGAGGGCCTGACCGCGGTCGCGGCGACGATCGTCCTCTTCGTGGTCAGCTTCTGGCTCGTCTCGCGCCTCGACCACAAGCACTGGCTGGAGTTCATGCGCGCCCGCGTCGCCGCCGCGATCTCGGCCGGGAGCGCGGCCGCCTTCGCGGGGCTCGGCTTCACCGCCGTCTTCCGCGAGGGCTTCGAGACGGTGCTCTTCTACCAGGCGCTCTCGATCTTCGCGAAGGGGCTGGGCGTCTACGTGGCGCTCGGGTTCGGCGCAGCCGTCGCGGCTCTCGGAGTCGTCGCCTTCCTCGTGCTCAAGCTCGGCCGGCGGATCCCCGTCAAGCCGATGCTGACGACGGGGGTCGCGGTGCTCCTGCTGCTCTCGGTCACGTTCGCCGGCAACGCCGTGCGCGCACTCCAGGGGGCCGATTGGATCTCGATCACACCGGTGGACGGCGGCTGGGCGCGGCTGCCGGTCTTCGCCGCCGAGCTGACGGGGATCCACCCGACCCAGGAGGGCCTCGTCGTGCAGGCGGTGCTCCTCGCCGTCTATGTGCTCGGCGCCGCCTGGGTCTTCGGGGTCGCGCCCCGGCGGCGGCGCACCGCGGCGGCCCTGCGGGCGTGAGCACGCCGGTCCGGATCGGCGTCGACGTCGGCGGGACCTTCACGAAGGCGGTGGCGGTCGAGACCGGCCCGCTGCGGCTCCTCGCCCACGCCGCGGTTCCCACCTCGCACGAGGCTGCGGGGGGCGTCGCCGTGGGAGTCGCGGCCGCGCTCCGCCTGCTCCTCGCGGAGCTCGGCGAGGAGCGCAGCCGCGTCGCGCTCGTCGCCTTCTCGACCACGCAGGCGATGAACGCGCTCCTCGAGGGCGACGTCGGCCGCGTCGGCGTGCTCGGGATCGGCGCTCAGCCCGACCTCCGCGTGGCCCGGAAGCGGACGCAGGTCGGCTCCGTCGCGCTCGCCCCCGGCCACGCGCTCGAGACCGAGCACGCGTTCCTGGACGCGACCGGCGGGCTCGATCCCGCCGCGATCCGGGCCGCGGTCGAGTCCCTCGCCGCGGCCGGTTGCGCCTCCGTTGCCGTCAGCGGAGCCCTGGCCGTCGACGAGCCGGCGCACGAGCTCCAGGCCGCTGCGAGCGCCCACGAGCTCGGCCTGCCCGCCTGCATGGGCCATGACCTCACCGGCGCCTACGGGCTCGAGATGCGGACGGTCAGCGCCGCGATCAACGCGAGCATCCTCCCCGTCGTCGAGCACACGGCCGCCGTCGTCGAGCAGGCGCTCCGGGACGCCGGGCTCGAGGTGCCGCTCCTCGTCTTGCGCGGGGACGGCGGCGCGATGAGCGTGGACGCGTTCCGGCGCCGGCCGGCCTTCACGATCGGCTCCGGCCCGGCCGCCGGTGTCGCGGCCGCCCTCCACCAGCTCGGCCTCTCGGACGCGATCGTCGTCGAGTGCGGCGGCACCAGCTCGAACGTCTCGGTGGTCAAGCGCGGCCGCCCCGTCGTCCGGTCTCTGCGCGTGATGGGCCGCCCGACGTGCGTGCGGGCCGTGGACAGCTGGGTCGTCGGCGCCGCGGGCGGGAGCATGGCCCGCCTCGGCCGGCGCGGGCTCAAGGAGACCGGTCCGCGGAGCGCCCACATCGCGGGCCTCCCCTATGCGTGCTTCGCCGAGCCGGGCGCGCTCGCGGGCGCCGAGCTGGAGCTCGTGGCGCCGCGCGCCGGCGACCCCGAGGCCTACGCGTGCATCCGGGCCGGCGGCACGCGCTACGCGCTCACCGCGACGTGCGCAGCGAACGCGCTCGGGCTCGTGCCCGACGACGCCTACGCCCACGCGGACCGGGAGACCGCCCTCGCCGCCTTCACGCCCCTGGCCGCGCGGCTCAGGACGTCGCCGGAAGAGGCCGCCCGGCGCCTCGCGGGCGGCGCGGTCGAGAAGATCGCACAGGCGGTCGCCGAGGCCGCGAAGCAGCACGACCTGCCTCCGGGCGTCCCGCTCGTCGCCCTCGGCGGCGCCGGCGAGGCCCTCGTCCCCCTCGTCGCCGAGCGGCTCGGCCGCCCGCTCGTCCGCCCCGAGCACCCCGAGGTCCTCTCCTCGATCGGCGCCGCCGTCTCCCTCGTCCGGGCCGAGCTGACGCGGAACGGGACCGGTGAAGGCGCCGCGGTCGAGCTGGCCCGCGCGGCCGAGCACGCATGCGTCGCCTCGGGCGCCGCCCCCGCCACCGTCACCGTCGAGACGGCATACGACGCCCGCGAGGGCGTGCTGCGGGCGGTGGCGACGGGAGCCGTCGCGCTCGAGGTCGGGGCCGCCGACCGGGAGCCTGCCGGCGCCGAGCAGCGCCTCCGCGCCGCCGCCGACGCCCTCGGGCTCGAGCCAGGCGCCCTCGACCTCGTCGCAGAGACCGGCTACTACAACGTCTACGCCGACCGCACGTCGGGCCTCGTCGCGGCAGTGGACGGGCTCGGCGCCGTCGCGCTCGCCGAGGATGCTCGCAGCGTCGTCGCCGCCTCGGGTTCGGAGCTCGTCGCACGGCTGCTCGAGGAGGTCGAGGCCGCGACGCGCAACCTCGGCGTCGCCACCCTTCTCCCGCGTGTCTCCCTCGTCTGCGGCTCCCGTATCCTCGATCTCTCCGACGCGCGCAGGCCCGAGGATGTCGCTCTCGCCGCCGAGCGGGGGCTCGAGGGGCAGACGGGTACCGCCGTCGCCGTGGTGGGCCGCTAGCCGTGTCGCTCTACCGCGAGGCGGGAGCGGGCAAACGGCGTCGCCGCCTGCTGCTCGCCGCGACGGCGGCCGTCGTCGCCGTGGCCGCGGTGGTGGCGATCCTCGTGGTCGGCGGCGATCCGTCCAGCGCCGACAGGGAGCAGCAGCTCCAGCAGCGGGCCGGGCCCGCGCTCCAGGCGCTCGAGCTCGTCCCGCTCCACTACGAGTCCACGAACCAGGTCACGCATGCCGCCGCCGCCGACCAGCTCGCGGTCGCGCGGGAGACCGTCGACGGGCTGGAGGCGGATCTCCGAGCCCACGACGATGCGGGGACGGCCGCGCTGCTCGCCGAGCTCGACCGGCTCCGGGCGCTCGTCCGCCCGACGGGGCGCGACGCCGAGGTCGAGCGGGCGGCGACACAGGCCGCCGCGGACCTGCGCGCGCTCGTCGGGCTGCCCGCCGGCCCCGGCTAGACTGGCCCGATGGCGCAGGGACAGGGACATTCCGTCGACGAGTACCTCGAGACGATCTACTTCCTCGCCTTTCCGATCGGGGAGTACCGCCCCGATCCCGGCAGCTCCGCCGCGATCGCCTCGCGCGTCGCCGAGATGCTCGGCGTCTCCCGCGCCTCCGCGGGCGAGATGCTGAAGCGGCTCGAGGCCGACGGGCTTGTCGAGCGCGGCGAGCGCAAGGAGGCGATCCTGACCGACACCGGGATCAAGCGGGCCGAGCGCGTCGTCCGCAAGCACCGGCTCATCGAGCGGCTCCTGACCGACTTCATGGGGTACACCGCCGCCGAGGCGCACGTCCACGCGGACGACCTTGGCGACACGTTCTCGGACGACATGGTCGCCCGGATCGAGAAACAGCTCGGCTATCCCGAGCGCTGCCCCCACGGTTGGCCGGTCGACCCGGCCTTCGAGCAGGCCGAGAACCGCGAGCTGGCCCCCCTCCCCGACCTCGAGCTCGGCGTCACCGGCGAGATCGTCCGGCTCGCCGAGCACGATGGCGACCTCCTGCACTGGTTCTACGACGAGGGCTTCGTCCCCGGCGCGACGATCGAGCTGCGCGAGGCGCAGCCCGCCGCGGGCCAGTTCAAGGTGCTGCTCTCCGGGACCGAGCGAGCGATCGGCGAGAAGGCCGCCGCCGGCCTGTTCGTCCGCGTCAGCTAGTTGCTCTGAGCAACTAGGTCGCTCTCTCGCGTCCGCCTCGGCTAGCGGCCGTGCCGACGCACGTCGACGAGCAGGCCGAGCACGAAGGCGACGGCGACCCCGACCGCGGTCAGGGGCGCGAGCAGCGAGCCGTGGACGCCCACCCCGGCGGCCGTGAGCACCGCCCCGGCCGCGAGCGCGGTGACGACGGCGACGGCGATCTTCGGGTCGTCGCCGACGACGAAGTCCCACCAGAACCGCCCGAACCCCCGAACGAGCCCCACGTCACGCCACCGCCTTCGGAACCGCCGCGATCAGGAGCCGCGAGAGGATGAGCCAGCCGGCGAGCAGGGCGAGGATCGACCAGTCGCTGCCGGGCCAGGCGAGACTCTCGCCGCCGTTCCGGAAGACGCCGAGCCCCTCGACCGCCCAGAAGGTGCCGAAGCTGGAGAGCAGGAGGCCGACGCCGTACTTGAGCGTGTTCTCGGGCACCGCCGCCAGGGGCTTGTGCGCGATCGCGCCGGCGACGAGGACGACGGCTCCCGCGCCCGCGGCGCCGAGCGCGGCGAGCGGGACGTTACCCGCGTTGAGCCCGAAGGTGATCACGATGAAGACGACCTCGACCCCTTCGAGGAAGACGCCCTTGAAGGAGACGACGAAGGCGAACCAGTCGAGTCCGAAGCGGCTCTCGTCGCCCGCGCGGCGGGCCGCCTCCGCCTGCTCGGCGAACTCCAGCTCCTCGTCGTGCATCGCCTTCAGGCCGGACGAGCGGAGGATCGCCTTCCGGAGCCACTGGAGGCCGAAGATCAGGAGCAGCGTCCCGATCGTCAGCTGAAGTGCCGACTCGGGGATCCAGTTGACGAGCGCGTAGCCGGCAGCCGCAGTGAACGCGGCCAGCGCCGCGACGGCAAGGCCGACGCCCCAGAGGGCGGAGCGCCAGCTCCGCGTCATCCCCATTGCGAGGACGATCGTCAGCGCCTCGACGAACTCCACGAACGAGGCTGCGGCCACCGCGGCCAGCAGCCCCCACGTCGCGCCCGAGCCCATCCAGGCCCGGCTAGGCGGCGGTCTTCGAGCCGAGGCCGGCGGCCTCGCGAAGCGCGTCGGCGCGGTCGGTCCGCTCCCACGTGAAGTCGCGGTCCTCGCGGCCGAAGTGGCCGTACGCCGCGGTCTTGCGGTAGATCGGGCGGCGCAGGTCGAGGTCGCGGAGGATCGCACCCGGGCGGAGGTCGAAGTGCTCGCGGACGAGCTCCTCGATCCGCTCCTGCGTCAGCCCCTCGGCCTCGGTGCCGAAGGTGTCGACAAGGACGGAGAGCGGGTGCGCGACGCCGATCGCATAGGCGACCTGGATCTGGCAGCGCTCGGCAAGGCCGGCCGCGACGACGTTCTTCGCCACGTAGCGGGCGGCGTACGCGGCGGAGCGGTCGACCTTCGTCGGATCCTTGCCGGAGAACGCGCCGCCGCCGTGCGGAGCCGCGCCGCCGTAGGTGTCGACGATGATCTTCCGGCCCGTGAGGCCGGCGTCGCCCATCGGCCCGCCGATCACGAACTTGCCGGTCGGGTTGACGAAGACGAAGTCCCGGTCCTCGAGCCGCTTCTCGTCGTAGAGGTCGTGCGGGAGGATCGGCCGCAGGACCTGGTCGATCAGGTCCGGCTTGATCAGCGTCTCGGCGTCGAGCCCCTCGCGGTGCTGGGTGGAGACGAGCACCCGCTCGATCTCGACGGGGCGCTGATGGCCGTGGTCGTCGATCTCGTAGCGGACCGTGACCTGCGCCTTGCCGTCAGGGCGGAGGTACGGGAGCACGTCGGCCTTGCGTACCTCGGAGAGGCGCTTGCAGATCCGGTGGGCGAGCATGATCGGGAGCGGCATCAGCTCCTCGGTCTCGTTCGAGGCGTAGCCGAACATCATCCCCTGGTCGCCGGCGCCGATCCGATCGAGCGGATCCGAGTCGCCGTGCTGAACCTCATAGGACTCGTCCACGCCCTGCGCGATGTCGGGCGACTGCTCGTCGAGCGCCACGATCACGCCGCAGGTCTCCGCGTCGAAGCCGTACTTGGCGCGGGTGTAGCCGATGTCGGCGACGGTCTTGCGGACGAGGCGCGGGATGTCCACGTACGTCTGGGTCGTGATCTCGCCGGCGACGACGACGAGACCCGTCGTGATCAGCGTCTCACACGCGACGCGGCCGGTCGGGTCGTCCGTGAGAACGGCGTCGAGGACGGCGTCCGAGATCTGGTCGGCGATCTTGTCGGGGTGCCCTTCGGTGACGGACTCCGACGTGAACTGGAACGAGCGGGTCACGCCGGGAAGCCTACCGACGTCGGTCCGGCGGCTGCCGCCGGACCGTCATGGTTTCTTGCCCTGTCCCGGTGGGCCGTTGGAGGTCGCAGGGGGAGGCGCGCTCGAGATCGTGGTCGAGGAGGACGAGCCGGACGAGATCGTGGTGGAGCCGGCCGGGGCGATCGGGCCCGTCGACGGCGCGCCGTTCGGGCCGACCGGGAAGGCCCGGTCGTTCGTGCGGATCCGGACCGAGTCGAACGAGCCGGTCCCCGAGAGGACGACGAAGCCGAAGGAGCCGTCGACGACGATCCCGTTGAAGAAGAAGCTGCCGACGAACTGGCCGCCGACCGTGATCGCGACTGAGAGGCCCTGGAGCGAGATCTGGAACGAGTAATCCGTGTTCGCCACGAGGGTGCGGGCGAAGGTCGTCTCGACGACCGTGCCCCGCACGGCGTCGCGGTGCCCCACGACGACCCGGCCGGTCGTCACGTCGAGCGTCACGAACTTGTAGTCCTTGTCGGAGTAGCGGTCGAAGACGAAGCCGAACGAGCCGGTGCCGCGTGCGGCCGTCGTCAGCTCCAGGTACGAGTCGGACGAGATCGTCGTGCCCAGGTCGACGAGGCTAATCGCAGGAGCGGCCGCCGAGGCCGTCGCGCTGTAGCGACCCGCGCTCGTCGTCCACGCCCCAGTGGCGGGGCCCGTGAAGACATCGGCCTTGTTGTCCGAGAAGTCGTCCTGGTGGTCGAGCGTGAAGGACGGCGGGAGGACGCGGATCGAGATGTTGTCCCACGTGCCCTTGGAGCTGTCGGAGCCGACCCCGATCATCCCCTTGTTCAGCGCGACCGACTCGCCCTCGAGGATGCGGTTGAGGAAGATGTACGAGAACGACTTGCCCCCGTCCACGGTCACGGTGACCGCGGTCCCGTTGACGGTGACGAGCAGGAAGTACGCGATGTCGGCCTTCAGCAGCATCGGCGTCTGCGCGTCGATGACCCAGCCGGACGCCGTCCGGTGCCCGAGCACGATCTTGTTCGTCGAGATGTCGATCCCGGCGAACTTGAAGTCCGTCGGCGACTGGTAGTCGAAGATCACGTACGCGTTGCCCTTCCAGCCGCCGACCGGCTTCGCGGTGGTGATCGTCGCCGCCACCTCGAAATAGATCGGGAGGTACGCGTCGCTGTAGAAGACGGCGACCGCATCGCCGGCCGGGCTCGTGGCGGCGACGGAGAGCATCCCCGCGCTGACGGTGAAGAGGCCGCTGTCCGGCGCGAACGCCGAGAAGGTCCCGTCGTTGAAGTCGGCGGAACGGAGCACGTCACGGCGCCCGCCCGGGATGTTCCCGGCCTGCGGGTCGCTCGGGCCGCCCGTCTGGGCGTGCCAGAGCTCGTGGTCCTTCTGCCGGACGAGCCCGAGTTCGCCGTAGGGCTCGCCGTTGCGGGCCGGGTCGGAGCCGACGTCGGTCGCCCGCGTCGGATCCGCGCCCTGGGAGGCAGAGAGCGCGTAGAGGAACTCGGGCAGGGCCGGGTTGTTCTGGCGGCTGACGGTCGCCATCCCGAACGGCGCGAACGGGACGAGATAGCTGTTGAACTCGCCGACCCAGTCGATCAGGCGGTCGCCGCCCGTATTCGCGATCAAGATGTCGAGCCCGGCGCCGCCGAAGACCCTGTCCTCGTAGGTCGGGTGGGTGTCGGGTGCCTCGTCCGTCTCGCCCGTCGTCCCGAGCACGTCATCCGCGTTCGCGAGGTCGTTGCCGAAACCGCCCCACATCGTGTCCTTGCCGGTGCCGCCGACCATCCAGTCGTTCCCCAGGTCGCCGAAGATGACGTCGTTCCCGTCGCTCTGGCGGAACGCGGTCGCGGTGCAGGTCCCGTTCGGGGCGGTCGCGATGCAGCCGTCGAAAGCGGGCCCCTCGGTGGAGACGAAGTTGAGGAACCACTGGAGCCCGCCGGTGCCGCTCGTGACCTTGGTCCCGTCGAGGTTCAGCTTGATCACCCGGCGCGGGTCGAACTCGTCGTAGAGCGCGAACTCGCCGCTGCGGCCGCGATGGGCCGGATGGCCGTGCCACGTCGGATCGTCGGCACCGAACGCGAGCATGTCGCCCGGGTTGTAGGGGCGCGTCCAGTCGCTGCGGACGGCCCCGAGCAGGTTGCCGGTGGCGAGGTCGAACCGCTGGCCATAGGCCTCGGTCAGCGCCTCGAAGCCGCCGATCGCGTCGTCACCGGCGCCGCCGTGGAGGAAGTCGTCGCCGAGGCCCCCGAAGATGATGTCGTCGGAGTTGTTGGCGTCGTAGAGATCCTGGTCGGCCCCGGTCGGCGGCGTGAGGTTGAAGAACAGGTCGACCGTCTTCTTCAACGCTCCGGAGACGTTGATCGTGGCGGTCTGCACCATCCCGGGGACGTAGATGAACTCGTCGATCACGTTGCCGTTCGAGTACCTCGGGTCCGGGTCGGTGGCGAGGAGCGCCGTGACGCCGTAGATCGGCTCGCCGACGGTCGTGTTGTTTCGGCTCGTGAAGATGCGGCCGTCGTCGCCGATGATCCCGTCCTGGCCGGTGCCGCCGTCGAGCCAGTCGTTGCCCCAGCCGCCGATCAGGTCGTCGTCCTGGCCGTCGCCGAAGGCGATGTCGTCGCCGCAGCCCGTGTAGATGGTGTCGTCGCCCGACTCTCCGTGCACCTCGTCGCGACCGCCGATGTCGACGTACTTGCTCGTCCCCGCGCCGGAGCCCCGACAGCTCGACACGCGGGCGCTGCATGAGCCGGTCGCGTTCGCGCCCGCGCCGCTGCACGGGCCGTTGGCGCTGTTGAAGAGGTCGGGCCGGAAGTCCGGACCGCCCGGGGTGTAGTCGAGGAGCCGGACGCCGCGGACGACGATCTTCCGGTTCGGGTCGTAGACCGAGGTCGGCGCGTAGTCGTCGTACACGTACGTGACGTACCGGGCAGCGAGGCCGACATCGACGCGGTTGATGCCGACGATCCTGACAATGTCGGCGTTGTCGCCGGCGATCACGTCCGCGTCGCGCGCGTGCTGCTCGGCGAGCGTGGTCGGGATCGACTCGTCGTTGCGACCCGTGCGCGTGCCGGAGCCGCCGAAGATCAGGTCGCCCGCGTCGGGCCGCTTGTCAGGCGTCGTCAGGCTGAAGAAGCTGGAGCTGCCGCCGACGATGTCGTCTTGGCCGAGGTTGCCGAAGATCGTGTCGCTGCCGCCGTTGCCCTCGAGGTAGTCCTCCCCATCGGTGGTGGCATCCCACGAGGGGACGAGGTCGAGATCGCCGATCAGGTCGCAGACGGTGCCGACGCAGCCGTCCGGCGTCCGCGAGGCGCTCGGGTGCACGGTCACCTTCGGGTCGTCGACGAGCCGCGCCCAGGCGCTTTCGATCCCGCCGTCGCCCTGAAGGACGTCGTCACCCATCTGCCCGAACACGAGGTCGTTGGCCTCACCGCCGGCGAGCGAGTCGTTGCCGAAGCTGCCCTTGCCTGCGGTGCCCTCGGCGACGGCGAAGTCGTGGAAGTGATGGGTCGGATTCCCGTCGTCGAAGGAGACGAGGTACTCCGCCCACCAAGGCGTCCCGTCCGGGTCGCGGTACGCACGCGGCGTGCCGTCGACGAGGAGGACACCGCTCGTGTCCGCGTTCGGCGTTGGGATCCCTGCGCAGACGCTCGGCCGGTCGGTACGGCTGTAGATGAGCGTGCCGCAGAGGGTCTGGAAGCGACCGCTCGTCGTGTCGCCGATCCGGCGGACGAGGAAGACGTTGTCGCCGAAGACCAGGTCGTCGCCCTCGTCGCCGTCAGCGAGGTCGTTGCCGGCGCCGCCGACGATGATGTCGCGGCCGAGGTGACCGAAGATGACGTCGTCGGCGCCGTTCTGGAACGCGGCCGACTCGATCCGGCGGATCGACTCGAGGGTCGTCGTCTGGATCTTCTGCAAGCGAGCGTCCGGCAGGTTGGGATCGGCCACGTCCTGCGTGATCACGCCGTGGTCGCCGAAGATCACGTCGTCGTAGGCGCTCTCGGGCCCGCCGAGGATCGTGCCCGGCCCGTCGCCGAAGAGCAGGTCGCGACCCGCAACCAGGCTGTCCGCGACGGGGGACGGCGTCGGCTCGATCGTCGTGCCGTTGTTCAGGAAGCCGGCGTAGGTGATCGTCGGCCCCGGCGAGTGGTTCGACGTCTCGATCGAGAGGGCCCGCGTCAGGATGTTCACGTTGATCCCGGAGTCGCCGTAGATGTGGTCGACGCCGCGGAGGCCGCGGATCTCGTCGTCGCCCGAGCCGCCGGCGAGGTGGTCGCCCGCCTGGCTGCCGATGATCAGGTCGTTCCCGGCCCCGCCGTAGGCGGTGAAGCCGACGGTCGGGAGCGGGCACGACGTCGAGGTGCAGACGATGTTCGCGAAGAGCGCGCTCGCGTCGATCACGTCGTTGCCCGCGTAGAGGTACGGGTTCGCGAGCGGGAAGACCCACTCGTCGTCCTCGTTGTCGGCGTCAGGGATCTGGGTGAACGGGTCGAACGGCTTCGGGCCGAACTCGTAGCCGAGCACGTCGCTCGGGTGGCCGCCGTACCAGACTCCGTCCTGGCTCGTGTCGCCGTAGACGACGAGCGGCGAGTCGGGCCCGGCGAGGACGCTCCCCGCCCCCGGGCCGCCGACGATGATCGTGTCGCCGCCGATCCTTTGGCCGCCGTTTCGGAGCGGGTCGTACCCGGTGACGGTCAGGACGACGGGAGCACCCGTCGGCGCGTTCAGCCCGGTCAGCGTCGGCGCCAGCGCGACGTTCGCGAGGGTGAGCGCAGTCTGCGTGACCGAGGAGACGGTGTACGGGCCGGGCAGGCCGCTGACCGTGACCTGCATCCCGGACTTGAAGCCTGCCGTGACGAACGCGCAGGCGGCGCAGGAGAGCGTGCTCGAGGGCAGCGTCGTCCCGGAGGCGCCGTTGACGGCGATGTTGATCGGCGCCGTCACCTCTGCCTTGCGCGGCTCGACGACGTGGACGCCGACGAGGCCGGAGGACGGAACCAACGCGAGCTCGAGCAGGCCCGTGTTGAAGAGCATGACGCTGCCGACGCCGCAGCCGGGGAACGGGTCGCTGTACGGGCAGGCGACGTTGCCGAAGCCGGCGATCGTGCGGGTCTGGGCGGCGCCGCCGACCTGGATGTGCTGCGGCTGGCCGTTCGCGAAGAGGACGGCATAGCCGGCGGCGCTCCAGGAGAGGCCGTCGTTCCGTGTGACGCTGTTCGGCCCGACCGTCATCTCGAACGTGGTCGCGAGTGGCATGTTCCCGCCGCCGTGGACGACCGTCAGGCCGCCGTGCGGGCCCGGGACGAAGACGGTGCGAGACGCCGCGGCGAGGGTCGGGAGCACGGAGCCGCGACCGAGCTGCAGGGTCTTCCCGCCGCCGATGATCCCGAGCAGACGCCACGAGCCTGCGATCCCGTCGATCATCACGAGCTGGCCGACGACGAAGCCGTTTGCCGCCCAGTCGCCGGACGCGCGCGTCACCGTGCCACCGTCCAGCCCGCCCGCGACCGTGACGGAGAGCGTCTGCGTGACGGGGACGTCGTCGGCCGTGACCGTACGGGCGACGGCGCTGACGGTCTTCGGCGCGGCGGCTGCGGTGACGAGGGCTGCGCCGCCGGTGAGCACGAGCGTGGCGCCTCCGCCTGTGATCCCGCTCACGCGCCAGGAGCCCGCCGTACCGCCGACGGTGACGGTCTGCCCGACGACGAAGCCATCGGCGATCCAGCTACCGGCGGCGCGGGTGAGGCTGCCGCCCGTCGGTGCGCCGGTGGTCGCGACGCCGGAGACGATCTTCGTCAGGGTCACGTCGAAGGGCGCCGCAGCGATCTGTGCCGCTGTGAGCACGGTGCCCGTCAGGTGCATGACGGTGTTGTCGGTCGTGTCGGTGAGGTCGGAGTCACCGAAGCCGGAGACAGTCCACGTGAAGCCGAAGCCGGAGATGTGCACCGGCTGGCCCGCGAGGAAGCCCTGCGAGCGCCAGTCGAAGGGCTGCGGCCGGCTCAGGTCGATCCCCGTCGCCGTCGGCGTGATCACGAGCGAGCCGATCAGCTTGACCGCGACGTCGGGGTCGAGCGTGCCGAGGATCGTGAACGAGTCGTTGCCCTGGCCGAGCATCAGGTTGACGACCTCGATCGTGCTCTTGCCGCCGTTCGTCTGGAAGACACCGTCGACGAACTGGACCGTCCCGTAGCTGATCCCGCCGGGGAAGATCGAGGGCTCGCCAAAGGTCTGCGGGTTGCCGCCCGCGTAGCTCGGGCCGAAGTCGAGGTCGCCGGCGAGCCCGAGGCCCTTGATCGTGGTCGACGTCATCGTCCCCGAGAGGTCCTGCCGGCTGCCGTCGTTGTAGATGTTGAGGACGTCAATCTGCTTCGACTCCGGCGGCTGCGGCCCGATCGCGATCAGCGGGCCGTCCTTCTCGCCCGGGAGCTTGAGGCCGAGCTGGAGGGAGCGGTCGGCTCCGGTGACGCCGCCCTCGACCGCGAGCGGGCCCTGGAGCTTCGAGAGCAGGTGGGTGGAGACGGGGAACACCTTGACGCCCTGCCGGGTCAGCGGCTGGCTGTAGGCGAGGTCGGCGACGAGGACGACGCGCTGATCCTGGTACCAGTTCGGCGCCGGGGTGCCGTTGCCGTCGTCGAACGTCGCCACGACGGCGAGGCGGACGACGGAGACAGTCAGGGAGGCGCCGTCCGCCCACGAGAAGGCGTTCTCGGAGGTCAGCTCGAGCTTGTTGTCCTTCGTCGCGTTGTCGCCCCGGATGATCGCGATCTTGAAGCGGCCGCACGTGGCCCCGGCGCAGATCTCGACCCGATGGCCCTCGAGGAAGCCATCCGCGAGCCAGCTCGCCGAGATCACCGGGTCGGCGAAGCTCCGCATCAGGCGGCGGCACGGCGCGGCGACGCTGCAGCCGGCCGACGTGGTGTCGACCTGCGCGGTCACCGCTCCGTCGAAACGCCCGCTCTTCGTCAGCCGGCTCAGGGTCGCGTCGGTGCGCGCCGCCGGTGCGCCCGCGATCGCCGTCGTGAACGTGATCACGGTCGCCGTGACGGAGAGGATCGTGTAATTCCCGTCGTAGCCGGCGCCGGCGGCTCCGACCTGGACGAGCTGGCCGGGCGCGAACCCTTCGTCAACGAAGCTGCCGAGCTCGCTGCCGTTGGCGCGCGTGACCGTGCCCTTCCCGGCCGCATTGCCGAAGGTCACGTTCCCCCGGAAGAGCTGGTTCGGGACGTAGCCGCCGATCGCGACGAGGTTGGGGTCGGTCAGCGACGCGTAGTCGATCGCGACCCCGTTCACCGACTGCACGTCGGCGAGGCCGTCGGTGAGGAGCGCGACCCGCACGAACACCGGGGTCGTGGCATGCGTCGGGTCACCCGCCGCCTCGGGCCGCTTGGTCAGCCGGATGTAGTAGTCGTCGGTCTCGCCGGCGATCGTGCAGGCGGCGTTGCCGCACTTGACGACGACCGTGCCCGACCCGGTCTCGACCGCGACGACGCCTGCCGTGTCGTTGTCGATGACGGTCACTGCCGTCGTTCCGGAGCCAGAGCGCAGGTTCGGGAAGACGTAGTCGCCGGACGGGTTCACCGTGGCGAGTCCGTCGAGGTCGGTGGAGCTGTCGTCGCGGACGAACGTCAGGACGGCGGTCTGCGGGTCCTCGGAGGCGGCGTCGTCGCGCGCCTGGACGTGAACGAGTACCGGCGTCTCCCAGTCGGCCGCGGTGAAGACCAGCACGTAGTAGCGCGACTGGTATGTCGGCGAGGCCGGATTCGTGTCCACCCACATGCTGAACCGATTGAAGGCCGGGTGGAACGCGTCGGTCGAGGAGAGCGAGATTGCCTGCTGGGTCGAGGCGTCGAGGACGATCTTGACCCGGATCGAGTCGCCGACCGCCGGGGCCTTCGCGAGCTGAATCAGGATGTCGTCGTCGAGGCCGGTGTAGACGCCGCCGACGGCCGGGTCATTCTTGCCCTCGATCACGAGCGTGCGGCCGTCCTCGACGCAGAGGGCCACGGCGACGCAGCCGGGCGCGATCTGGGTGACGTAGATGCCGGGGGTGTCGTTGTCGTAGACCGTGACCTCGACGTTGCGGACGAGCGCGGCGTCGAAGCGCGCGTCGGCCGAGCGGACGCTGTGCTGGACGGCCACGACCCGGTCGCCCTCCGACCGCGGGTCGTCCTCCGCGAACACGTACACGATCGCGCGACCCTGCTGCGGCCCAGTGCTGGCCCAGTGCGTCGGGTCGAAGGTGAGCACGAGGGCACGGCCGTTCTCGTCCACGGGCACGCCGTTCACGACCTTGTGGCGCTGGAACGCGCTCCGCGAGCTGCACTCGCCGGCGGTGCCGTTGCCGACGCACAGCCAGATCGAGTCGGCCTTCCCGTTCGGGAG